>JAAZDJ010000057.1 GCA_012512255.1 Clostridiales bacterium
ATATGTTATTAATAATATAAATGTTGACAAAAGAAGTATTTGTGTGATATCATGTTTGGTAAATATATTCAGACCATGACCGGAACAAGTAAGTTAATTTGTCGAACTTTCAGAGAGCTGTCGGACGGTGCAAGACAGTAAGCCGGAATTAACCGAACTCATCCGCGAGTCTTTTGCCCGAAAGAATAATTTTTATAAATTATTTGAGTAGACGCAAACGCCTTACTCCCGTTAAAGAGTTAAAACGAGATTTTGGGGATTTTTCTCCAAAATGAATTTGAGTGGTACCGTGGCATTAGTTCACCTCAAGAATGATTTCTTGAGGTTTTTTTATAACAAGATGGAGAGCTGAAGATGAAGTTAAAAGGCGCAAAAATTGTAACAGAGAGCTTAATTAACGAAGGCGTGGACACCGTGTTTTGCTATCCCGGCGGAGCCGTGTTGGACATCTTTGACGAGCTTTATCATGTTCAAGACAAGATTAGGCAAATTTTGACTTGCCATGAACAAGGCGCCGCGCACGCGGCGGACGCTTACGCGCGCGTAAGCGGAAAAGTAGGCGTGGTCATCGCCACAAGCGGTCCGGGCGCCACCAATTTGGTAACCGGAATCACCAACGCTTATATGGACTCTGTCCCCATGGTCGCAATCACGGGCAATGTGGCTTTGTCATTGCTGGGCAGGGACAGTTTTCAAGAGGTGGATATCGCGGGGGTCACAATTCCCGTCACCAAACATAATTATATAGTCAAAGATGTAAAAGAGCTTGGCCACATAATTTCCGACGCTTTTTATATCGCAAAAAGCGGCAGGCCAGGCCCCGTATTGATTGATATACCCAAAAACATCCAGCAAGCCGAGTGCGATTGGGAACCTATTCCCGTAAGAGAGGTTGTATATAAAAAGCCCAACCTTAACAAAGCAAAGGCCGCTATTGACATTATCAATTCGGCCAAAAAACCTTTGCTGTATTTGGGCGGCGGATGTATTTGTAGCGGAGCTTACCAACAGGTTTTGGAATTGGCGGAAAAGATTGACGCTCCCGTTGCCTGTTCTATGATGGGCTTGGGCGCTTTCCCTGCTTCCCATCCGCTGTTTTTGGGAATGATAGGCATGCACGGCCATATCAATGTCAATTTTAGCGTCCAAGAGTGCGATTTGTTAATCGCTTTGGGCGCGAGGTTTTCTGACAGGGTGGCGACCAACCGCGACAAGTTTGTAAAAGGCAAGGTCGTTCATATTGATATTGACAACGCTGAAATCAATAAAAATATAAATGCCGACGCTTATATTTTGGGCGATATTAAGACCGTCCTTACCCATATCTTGCCTTATATTAATGAAAGCAAAAAGCCTGAATGGGTTGGAAGGTGCGACGAACTAAAAAGAACTAAGGTTTTGAAGGAAACCTCCCATAAAGTAAACCCGAAAGAAATATTAAGAAGCATTAGCAAGCACACTCCAAACGACCAAATAATCGCGACCGATGTCGGACAGCACCAAATGTGGACGGCGCAAACTTGCGCTTTTGAAAAGCCGCGCACCTTTATAACAAGCGGCGGGCTTGGCGCTATGGGCTTTGGCATGGGCGCCGCGATAGGCAGCGCTATAGCGTCTTCAAAGAGAGTCGTGCTTATAACGGGCGACGGTTCTTTCCATATGAACTTTAACGAGGTGGTTACCGCCGTCGTTCAAAAGCTTCCCATTGCCATTTTTATAATGAACAACAACACTTTGGGCATGGTAAGGCAATGGCAAAAGCTGTTTTATAAACACCGCTTTTCCAATACCACCCTCAACAGACCGACTAATTATGAGTATTTGGCCAAAGCTTTCGGCGCGGATTATCTTGAGATTAATGATAATAGTCAAATTGACGAGGCGGTTAAAAAAGCCGTTAATTGCAAAATGCCCGTAATAGTCAATTGCAAAATAGGAATAGACGAGAATGTGCTGCCAATGATTCCTTCGGGCAAGAGCGTAAGCGACATGATTTTGGAAATAGGAGAAAACAACAATGGGTGAAAATCTGCATATTGTAAGCGCGTTAGTAGCCAATAAATCAGGCGTTTTGAATAGAATTTCGGGTTTGTTTTCAAAGCGCGGTTATAACATAGAAAGTCTTTCCGTTGCGTTTACGGAAGACAGAAATTATTCGCGCATGACCATAGTTGTTAACGGCGATGATTATGTCTTGGAACAAATCACCAAACAACTGGCCAAATTAGTGGATGTCAAGTATGTGACGCAGCTTGACCCTGACCTAGCCGTCCATCGCGAATTGCTTTTGGTTAAAATTAACGCGACGCCCAAACAGCGCGCCGAGATAGAATCCACTATCAGGCTCTACAAAGCCAAAGCCATAGATTTGTCCCCTACCTCAATGATTATAGAGCTTACGGGCCAGAGCAACAAAATAGACGGTTTTTTGCAAGTTATAGGCGAATACGGAATAATAGAAATGGCGCGCACGGGACTGACGGCGCTGCAACGCGGCGCTAAAAATATAAAACAATTGGAAAATTATAACGAGGAGAATAAATAATAATGGGTAAAAATATCTCTAAAGGGTTTGAAAAAGCGCCCCAAAGAAGTTTGTTCAAGGCTTTGGGAATAACCGATTCCGAGCTTGACAAACCGTTAATCGCCATAGTATGCGCCCAAAGCGATATCGTGCCGGGACATACCCAGCTTAACACGATCGCCGAGGCCGTAAAAGCCGGAGTTTACGCCGCGGGCGGAACGCCTTTTGTGGTGCCTTGTATCGGCGTTTGCGACGGCATCGCGATGGGACATATCGGAATGAAATATTCTTTGCCCTCCCGCGAGCTTATAGCGGACTCCGTAGAGACTATGGCTTTTGCCCATGCTTTTGACGGAATGGTTTTGATTCCTAATTGCGACAAAATTGTTCCTGGAATGATTATGGGCGCCGCGCGGGTAAATATCCCTACTATATTGATTAGCGGAGGCGCTATGCTTCCGGGCTGTTCGTCAAAAGGCCAGAAGCTGTCTTTGACCTCGGTTTTTGAAGGCATAGGCGCGTTAAAGGCCGGCAAAATGACTTTGGACGAACTTACCGATATTGAAAACAACGCCTGTCCGTCTTGCGGTTCTTGCGCGGGAATGTTCACGGCCAATAGCATGAATTGCGTTAGCGAGGCGCTTGGCATAGCACTGCCCGGCAACGGCACAATCCCCGCGGTTTATTCGGAAAGATTAAGACTAGCCAAAAAGACAGGCGAGCAAATAGTAAAGCTTGTGGAAGAAAATCTCACTATCCGCCGCATCATAACCAAAGACGCCATACATAACGCGCTGACGCTTGATATGGCGCTGGGATGCTCCACCAACACGGTATTGCATCTTGCGGCGATAGCTTTCGAATGCGATATTGATTTTGATTTGGATATCGTAGATAAAATAAGCTCGGTTACGCCCAACCTTTGCAGACTAATGCCCGCTTCGGACACTTCCATAGAAGACCTTTATCGCGCGGGCGGGATAATGGCTGTGTTAAAAGAATTATCCAAAGGCCAGGTCCAAGGCGAGTCATTGATTAAAGGCAAAGCTATAACCGTTGCCAATCAAGAGCTAGAAAAAAGCTATCAAAACGCAATAATTAGAAATACCGAAGTAATCCGTTCTATTGACAAACCTTATTCAACCACCGGCGGAATAGCCGTATTAAAAGGCAATATCGCCGAGGAAGGCGCGGTTGTCAAAAAATCGGCCGTAGCGCCCGAAATGATGATACATTCGGGCAAAGCTAGAGTGTTTGACAGCGAAGAAGCCGCGTCCAGCGCTATCCTAAACGGGCTTATTAATAAGGGCGATGTCGTGGTAATACGATACGAAGGCCCTAAAGGCGGCCCGGGCATGAGAGAGATGCTGTCACCTACCGCCTCGCTGGTCGGAATGGGACTTGATAAAGACGTCGCGCTTATTACAGACGGAAGGTTCAGCGGCGCGACTAGGGGCGCCGCCATAGGCCATGTCTGCCCCGAGGCCATGGCGGGCGGCAACATCGCGCTTATCCAGGAAGGAGATATAATACGCATAGATATAGAAAAAGGCAAGCTTGAGCTGCAGGTAAGCTCCGAAGAGCTTAACGAGCGCGCAAAAAATTGGCGTCCCAAAACCTTGAATTTGTCGGGATATTTGCAAAGATACTCCGAGCTTGTGACGAACGCGGCCAAAGGCGCCGTATTTAAAAAGAAGTTTTAAATCCGGGTTTAAAATCATAAAGGTAAAATATTAAAATTTTCTAAAATCATAAGGAAATAGTATTATGAGAAGAATAAAGATTTTTGACACCACTTTGAGAGACGGCGAACAGTCGCCAGGCTGCAGCATGCATATTAACGAAAAAATAGAAATCGCGCTGCAATTGGAAAAGCTGGGCGTGGATGTTATTGAGGCGGGTTTCGCGGTCTCGTCCGAAGGCGACTTTAAAGCGGTAAAAGCTGTGGCGCAAGCCGTGAAAAATTGCGCAATCGCTTCCTTATCAAGATGCGTCAAAGGCGATATTGACGCCTCTTACAACGCGTTAAAAGACGCCCAATCGCCTAGACTGCACTTGTTCTTGGCGACTTCGCCTTTGCATATGCAATATAAATTAAAAATGTCGCCCGAACAAGTCTTGGAAAGGGTTGAGCAATCGGTCAAATACGCCAAGTCTTTGGTCAATGACATTGAATTTTCGGCTGAAGACGCCGCAAGAAGCGAGCCCGAGTTTTTGGCAAAGGTGTTCAGCGTGGCTATCAAAAGCGGCGCTACCGTGATTAATGTGCCCGATACGGTAGGATACGCTACGCCGCAGGAAATGAAAGAATTAGTTGAGTATTTGATAAAGCATACCGACGGCATAGAAAAAGTGGATATTTCGGCGCATAACCATAACGACTTAGGCCTTGCCTGCGCCAATTCTTTGGCTATGGTTTTGGGCGGGGCGACCCAAATTGAATGCACCATAAACGGAATAGGCGAAAGGGCTGGCAATACCAGTTTGGAAGAAGTGGTTATGGCGCTAAAAACGCGGGAGAGTTTTTATAACGCTTATACCACTATAAACACAAAAGAAATTTATCGCGCTTCTCGCCTTGTTTCCAATATTATAGGCGTGCCTATTCCCCCGACCAAGCCCATAGTGGGCGCGAACGCTTTTGCGCACGAAAGCGGCGTTCATCAGCATGCCGTGCTGTCCAATCCTTTGACTTATGAAATTATGCGTCCCGAAGACGTGGGCGTGCCTCAAAACAAGATTGTTTTGGGCAAGCATAGCGGAAGGCATGCGTTTGTAGAGCATTTAAAAGCGGCCGGCTATGATCTGGCGCCCGAACAAATTGACGAATACTATTATAAGTTCAAAGCTTTGGCCGATAAGAAAAAGTATGTGTCGCATAAGGATATAGAAGCGCTTATGACCGGGACCACTAAAAATATCTCGTCGGGATACAAGCTTGCGGACTTTGACATGACCAGCTCCAAAACCAACAAATCAACGGCCACAATTACCATAGATACGCCCAAAGGTTTGGTTACCGCGACAGAATCGGGCAACGGACCGGTAGAGAGCGCGTTTTTGGCTATAAAAAAGGCCTTGAAAAAGGATATTGTGCTGTTTGATTTTCATATCAATTCCATAACCGAAGGCCAAGACGCCTTAGGCGAGGCTTCCGTAAAATTAAGCTATCAAGGCAATACCGCGACAGGCAGAGGCGTGTCTGTGGATGTTTTGGAAGCCGCTTTGCTTGCTTTTATTGATGGATTAAATAAATTGCAGGATGATTAGCGATATGAAAGAGCAAAGAAATAATGTAATAGAAATATTTGATTCCACGTTAAGAGACGGCGCGCAAAGCGAGGGCATCAACTTTTCTTTAGAGGATAAACTTGAGGTTGTAAAAACTCTGGACGCTTTTGGCGTGAAGTATATTGAGGCGGGCAATCCGGGCTCTAACCCCAAAGACCTTGAGTTTTTTAAAAGTGTCAAAGAGTTAAATCTCAAAGCAACATTGGTCGCTTTTGGCGCGACTAGACGAAAAAATATAAAAGCCCAAGACGATATTAATATCGCATCGCTGATTGCCGCCGAAACATCTACCGTCGCAATCTTCGGCAAGAGCTGGAAATTGCATGTGACCGAAATATTAAACACTACGCCCGAAGAAAACCTTAATATGATAAAAGATACTGTTTCGTATCTAAAAAGCATGGGCAAAAAAGTAATTTATGACGCCGAACATTTTTTTGACGGTTACAAAGACGACCCCGATTACGCGCTAATGACGCTTAAAGCCGCCTGCGAGGGCGGGGCGGAAATTTTGGCGCTTTGCGATACCAATGGCGGTTGTTTTCCGCATGAGATTTATGACATAACGAAAACGGTAATAGAAAAATTTAGGGATGTTACAATAGGCATCCATTGCCATAACGATACCTCGTGCGCCGAAGCCAATAGCATAATGGCGGTTAAGGCGGGAGCTAAACACGTCCAAGGCACTTTTTTGGGCTATGGGGAGCGCTGCGGCAACGCCAATCTCTCGTCAATCATCCCTTCGCTCCAGCTAAAGATGGGGTATTCCTGCGTGGCTGAAGACAAGATTGCCTTGCTTACTCATACCGCGAAAAAGATTGCCGAAATATCCAATATCACGCTTGCGCAATTTTTGCCTTATGTGGGGTCTTCGGCCTTTACGCACAAAGCGGGAATGCACGCCGACGGCGTTTTGAAGGTCAGCCATTCTTTTGAGCACATTAATCCCGAGTCCGTCGGCAACGAAAGAAAGTTTGTCCTAAGCGAAATAGCCGGCAGAAACGCGGTAGTCAATAAAATAAGAAGATACTTCCCCGAGCTTACCAAGGATAGTCCCAAAGTTATAGACATCCTAAACCAAATCAAGCAAATGGAGCACGAGGGCTACCAGTTTGAGGGCGCCGAGGCTACATTTTTGCTGATAGCATATAAAACGCTCGGGTTGTATGCCCCTCAATTTGAATTGATAAGCTATAGCACCAACACCCAAGTCCCGTCCGAAGACATGCTTTCGGCGACCGCCGTAGTCAAGATTAAGGTTTTGGACAAATACGAGCTTACCTGCGCCCAAGGCGACGGTCCTGTGAACGCTTTGGACATAGCATTGAGAAAAGCGCTGGAAGTTTTTTATCCGTCTTTGGCCAAGATGAGCTTGATTGACTACAAAGTCAGGGTTTTGGACTCCAAGGCGGCTACCGCCGCCAAGGTTAGGGTTTTGATAACCTCAACGGACGGCAACGATGTTTGGACAACGGTAGGCGTTTCCACTAACATAATAGAGGCAAGCTTTAAGGCTTTGGTTGACAGCATAGAATACAAGCTTATGACCGATAAAAAAATTATTCCTAACAACAAATCATAAAAAAAATTTTACATACTGGAGATAGATGCTTATGGGTATGACAATGACTCAAAAAATCTTGGCGGCTCACGCCGGATTGGATTTTGTCCAGCCCGGACAATTGATAACCGCCAAGCTTGACATGGTTTTGGGCAATGATATTACCGCCCCTGTCGCTATCAAAGAATTTGAAAAAGCGGGGCTTGATAATGTCTTTGACAAAAGCCGCGTCGCTCTTGTAATGGACCACTTTACGCCCAATAAAGACATCAAAGCCGCCGAACAATGCAAATGCGTAAGACTATTTGCCTATTCCAAAGACATCGTAAACTTTTTTGACGTGGGCGAAATGGGCGTTGAGCACGCGCTGTTGCCCGAGCAAGGCCTTGTGGGGCCGGGCGACTGCATTATAGGCGCGGACTCGCATACTTGCACTTACGGCGCTTTGGGCGCGTTTGCCACGGGCGTTGGCAGCACCGATTTGGCAGCGGCCATGTTTAGCGGCGAGGCTTGGTTTAAAGTCCCCGCAGCTTTGAAATTTGTGTTAAAAAACAAGCCCGCAAAATATGTTACAGGCAAGGATATTATCCTGCACATAATAGGAATGATAGGCGTTGACGGCGCATTATACAAATCAATGGAGTATTTTGGCGACGGCTTAAAATATTTGTCTATTGACGACCGCTTTACAATAGCCAATATGGCGATTGAGGCTGGCGCCAAAAACGGAATCTTTCCCGTTGATGAGATAACGAAAAAATATATTAAAGGCAGATTCCAAAGAACGCCCATGGTTTATGAGGCGGACGAGGACGCCGTTTATGAAAAAACTTATGAAATAGATTTGTCCAAGCTAAAACCCACAGTCGCTTTCCCCCACCTGCCTTCCAACACCCGCGAGATTGACGACTGCGGCGATATTAAAATAGACCAAGTCGTGATAGGCTCTTGCACTAACGGCCGCCTGTGCGACCTTGCCATTGCCGCCAAAGTTTTAAAAGGCAAAAAAGTCGCCAAAGGCGTAAGAGCCATAATTATCCCCGCGACCAATCAAGTATATATGGACGCTATGAAAAAAGGTTATATAAAAATCTTCTTAGAGGCGGGCGCGGTAGTTTCCACGCCCACATGCGGGCCTTGTCTTGGCGGCCATATGGGCATCTTGGCCGAAGGCGAAAGGGCTGTGGCGACGACCAACCGCAACTTTGTGGGCAGAATGGGACATCCTAAGTCCGAGGTTTATCTCGCTTCGCCTTACATCGCCGCGGCAAGCGCGATAACAGGCAAGATTTGTTCGCCCGAAAATTTATAAAGGAGACTTTAGATGAAAGGTAAAGTTTTTAAATATGGCGATAACGTGGATACAGATGTTATAATACCCGCAAGATACCTAAACACCACTTCCGAGAGCGAGCTTGCGGCGCATTGCATGGAAGATATAGACCCAGAGTTTGCCAAGAATGTCAAAAAAGGCGATATAATCGTCGCGCAAAATAATTTTGGATGCGGTTCTTCAAGGGAACACGCGCCCATCGCGATAAAGGCAAGCGGCATTCAATGCGTGATAGCCAACACTTTCGCTAGAATTTTTTACCGTAACGCCATAAATATAGGCTTGCCTATTTTGGAATGCCCCGAAGCCGTAAAAGAAATCAACGCAAACGACGAAGTCAGCGTGGACTTGGCCAAGGGCACAATAACCAACCATACAAGCGGCAAAGTTTATCATACGCATCCGTTTCCTGAGAGCATACAACAAATTATCAAAAGCGGCGGACTTATGAACAAACTAAAGAAGGAGAAACTAAATGGCTGAATATAAGATAGCTGTAATTGACGGGGACGGCATAGGGCCTGAGATAGTGGCGCAAGCTATCAAAGTTTTGAAAAAGGTTGAAAATCTTAGCAAAAACACTTTTGTTTTTGAGCATGTTTTAATGGGCGGGCGCGCCATAGACGAGCTTGGCGAGCCCTTGCCCCAAGAAACAATAGATGTGTGTTTGAAATCGGACGCGGTCTTGTTGGGCGCTGTGGGCGGTCCCAAATGGGATAATTTGCCCGGCCATCTAAGGCCCGAAGCGGGTTTGTTGGGCATCAGAAGCGCCCTAGGACTTTTTGCCAATTTGCGTCCGGCTGTTTTGTATAAGCCTTTGATTGACGCCTGCCAATTACGGCGCGATATCGCCGAAAGAGGCATTGATCTGATTGTCGTAAGGGAGCTTACAGGCGGTATATATTTTGGCGAAAGGGGCATAAAAGACGGCGGCAAGACCGCTTACGACACCGAAATATATAGCGAACACGAGGTTGAGCGCATTGCCAGAATAGGCTTTGAGCTTGCCAAAACCCGCAGAAAAAATGTTATAAGCATAGACAAGGCCAATGTGTTGGAAAGCTCTAGGCTTTGGAGAAGGGTCGTTGAAAAAGTAGCCCAAGATTATCCCGATATATCTTTCCAAAACATGCTGGTTGACAACGCCGCTATGCAGATTATCAGAGACCCCTCGCAATTTGATGTTATTATCACTAGCAATATGTTTGGCGATATATTTTCGGACGAGGCTTCTATGACTAAGGGTTCAATAGGCATGTTGCCTTCGGCAAGTTTGGGAAGCGCCAATTTGGGCCTTTACGAGCCCATACACGGCTCCGCGCCCGATATCGCGGGCCAAGACAAAGCCAATCCAATCGCGACCATATTGTCGGTAGCTATGATGCTGCGCTCTTCCATTAATATGCCCGAATACGCCAAAAAGATAGAAGACGCCGTTAACGCTGTCTTGGAAGCCGGATATAGAACGCGCGATATTATGAGCGAGGGCAAAATTTTGGTAGGCTGCGAAAAAATGGGCGACTTAATAGCGGACGCTATTGACTAAATAATAAGCCTTCTTTTAAAAGACAGAAGGCTTTTTTGATTTGGTTGGTTTAATAAAAGGCGTCTTACGACGCCTTTTTTAAAATTTTTAGCCGCCTAAGTAAGTATTAATG
>JAAZDJ010000058.1 GCA_012512255.1 Clostridiales bacterium
TAGAATCTATAATCGCGCCCGAGTTCTCAAAAAATGTCGCGGGCACGCACGAGGGCAGCATAAAAAGCGCGTTTATGGGCAATCCCTTAGTCTGCTCTATCATATACTTGACACCGTCCATGCCCAACACATTGGCTATTTCGTGGGGGTCGGCTATTATCGTGGTCGTGCCATAAGGAATTATGGCCTTGCAAAATTGCGCGGGCGTCAACATAGTTGACTCTATATGCAAATGCGTGTCTATAAGCCCGGGGATTATATATTTTCCGCTTACGTCTATGTTTTCTATCCCGTCATAATCGCCTATCCCCGCAATCCTGCCGTCCAATATCGCCACATCGGCTTTTTGGATTTTGCCGCTGAACACATTGACAATATTCCCGCCCTTCAAAACCTTATCGGGCTTTATGCGCTTGCTGGCCGCGTCTATTAATCTTTTCATAATCCTAAACTCCTTTATGGTTAATTTTACCTTTTGCGTATCGTTTTGGCAAGCATAAAAAAACGGCCCTCCGCGACGGAAGGCCGTATTATTAAAATTGCCTTTTAATTAAAAATTAGCAGGCACTACAAATTTCAGCACGAATAACACGAATATAATAATCGTTATGGGATGGATCTCCCAAGCGGGTTTTTGGTTTTTCTCTTTGTTGGCGGCGTATCTAATAATATTGATTACATAAAGAATCAATTTTATCAAAACATAAGAAATAATTCCCAAGCCGATGCCGTCGGTAATTGAGTAAGTCAAAGGCATTCCAAACAAGGTCAAAAACGCGGGTACCGCCAAGGAAGGATCTTCAAAATTGATATCCTTTATAGTGGAAATCATTAATATGCCCACATAGATAAGAGCGCTTGCCGAAGCCGCCACGGGAATAACCATAAACAACGGCGTCAAGAACAGCGCCAGTAAAAACAGCAATGACACTACCAAAGCCGTCAAGCCCGTGCGACCGCCCACGCTTACGCCCGCCGCGGATTCAATATATGTAGTAACGGTGGAAGTTCCGACCGAAGCGCCCACAACGGTAGCTATGGCGTCAGACATACAAGCCTGCCTAAATCTAGGCACGCTGCCGTCTTCTTGCAACATATCGGCGCGCTTGCAAGTTCCGTATAGTGTTCCAAAAGTGTCAAACATATCAATCATAGTAAACGAAAGAATGACCAAAATCGCGGACAAAGCGCCGCTAAAGGTTGTAAACAATTTGCCAAACTCGCTCCAGCTTGTCCAGGTAGCCCAAAAACCGCTAACGCTAGCGTCGTTAGTGAAAAGCTTGTCAAAACGGGGATACCATTGAGCGCCCTGCAATCCCGACAAATCGGTTACGCCCGCGGGAATTCCTATAATGGTAGCGAAAATTATGCCTATAAGTATAGCGCCTTTTACTTTAAGTTTGGACAAAAGGGCAATCAACAAAACGCCTGAAAAACATACTAAAGGCGCTTTGGCGGTTTCCCACGCCGTTAAGTCGGCAAGAGCCGATACTGTAAATTCATCGGGCACAATTATTTCGGCGCTTTGCAAACCTATAAAGGCTATAAACAAACCGATACCTACGGGTATGGCTTTTCGGACTATTTCGGGCACAGCGACTAATATCTTTTCTCTTATGCCAAAAAGCGTAAGAGCCAAGAATATCAAACCCGATATCAAAATAAGTTCCATAGTAACGCCATAGCCTAATGATGAAGCAAGCGCAAAAGCGAAAGCGTTAAGTCCCATGCCCGGCGCTTGGGCGAAAGGTATTTTGGCATACAACGCCATAAGGATTGTTCCGACAAAGGCGCCTATAATGGTCGCCACATAGATAGATTCCCACATTGGATGAGACGAATCTGTGCCCAATGTTCCCGTTAGTGTTCCGGGATTGACGACAAGAATATACGCCATCGTTAAGAAAGTGGTAATGCCCGCTATAATTTCGGTGGAAATTTTGCTGCCTTTGGCAGAAATTCCAAAATAGCGGTCAAGAGCGCTTTTGAATTTGGACATTATAAAAAATCTCCTTGAAAAATATTTGGTTTCCTAACCTATAGAAACCATCGTTAATAATTTAACATATTGTGACAAAATCTACAACTTATTGACTATTAATTAAAAACATTTTGCCACAAACTTAGCTCTAAAAATATTTTTTGAATATATTAACGAAGATTTTCTATAATAGCCCATATGATTTCACCTATAATGGGAATGTTATGAAGCGGCACATACCTTATCAAATACAGCAAGACTACGGCGATGCCCGAGAAGCCGACCGCCATCCCTAAGCCCCTAATTATCCCAAAAATAAAGCTTGAAAAGATATTGATTTTTATCCTGCCCAGCTTGGAAGCGCGGTATTTTTGGGGCTTTTGGTTGTATGAGAAGACCCTTGCCATATTTTTATTATTTGACATTCTTAGATAAAAAATTATAAAATATACTTATAAGAAATATCTTTTTGTTAACTATTTCTTATAACATTAAATCTGTAAACATATTGACAATAAACGATAAAAGGACTATCATTTTTTTAGAAAATACAAAAAAAGGGGGTTTTTTGTGTAATGAATTATAAGCCTGGTCAGAGAGTCCCGTTTTCCGGCAAGGTAGTGGTTGTCAGCAAGTATGGCGACAAAACCGATATTGAGCTTACGGTAAAAAAAGGCGAGATCTTCCCGCCCACTCCCGAGCCCGATCAAACTTACGTGTATATTAGCTATTCGGAATAAAAAAACACCCATCTTTTTTCTTAAGATATAATTTAGGAATAATTATGGATAGCTAACGGTTTTATAAGATTTGACGCTAAAGTTTTTTAAAAAATTTGCTTGATAATCCTTAAGCTTTATAATCAAAAGATAAAATAGGTAAGAATAGTTTTTGCGCCATACCTATAAATACCATGTAAAAATTTGTTCGTTTATCTTGTCATAATGGGACAGTAAAAAAATATCATTATCCCAATAATTAAGAGATATTTTTAAAAACAGCGCTGTTTTTTTGTAAAAAAAGCCGACTGTTTTCACGCTGTGCCGGCATTTGCTAGCCCTTGCGATTAAGCGATAAAAAACACCGAAAGAAACCAATATGTCCAAAGCGATTTATTTAACCAATAAGCAAGCGCGCGTATTTATGCTTTTAAAGCAAGGGCTTATCGGCGATTTAAATTTTTTGGCAAACAGGGAGTTATTGATTTTATCCGTCAAGCGGGCTGTATCCATTTTGACCCTATTGATATTTGCGGCAAAAACCCCGAGCTTGTTTTGCGCGCCAGGGTCAAGGGCTTTGAAAAGCCGATGCTGGACGAGCTTTTGTATAAAGATAGAGTATTGCTTGACTATTTTGATAAAAATCTTTCAATTATCCAGACTGCCGATTGGCCTTATTTTAGGCGGTATCGCCAAGCCTACCAAAACAATATTAAAAGCTTGGACGCGGTTAACGCCGTGTGCGGCAAAATAAAAGATATAATTCTTGAAAGAGGCGCTGTCTCGTCGTCCGATATAGGCTTTGACGGCGCGGTAAGGCGCTGTTTGGCTTTGACTACAAATGGGAAATATACACGCCCTAAGAGCGCCGCAAATACGGCTGTTACACAATACCGCTATTGTATGGCGACCGCTTTATAGGCAGAATGGAGGCGGCGTGCGACCGCAAGACCAAAACGCTGATAGTTAAAAATATTTGATTAGAAAAGGATGTGAAACTGTCCAAAACGCTTCAAGCGGATATCAATGACTGCATAGATAGACTGGCTAAATTTAACGGATACGGGCGCGTTAGTTGGTTGGATAACGCAATGATATTTAACGCCAATTATATTTAACGCCGATAAACTTGGCAATAACGCAAAAAACCGATTTATAATTTTTGGCGTTAAGACATAATCAAAACCAATTAAAAAAACATGTTTATAGAAAGTTTTTTTGCTTAAACAATAAATATATTTGACTGCAAATTGGCTGGCGTTTTTAAAGTCGCTATGCGCTTTATTTTTCAGGCATGCTTTTAAAAGAAAAGTTTTTTTGGGGACGTAATCCCTGTTCCAAAAAAAAATTTTGCTTAAAAAAAGACGGCTTTTGACCGTCTTATTTATTTTAACTCTTTTATTCTTTTATTTTAACTCCTCGCCCGGCGCGGCTATTTCCACGCCTTCGGGCGTTAGCAAAAATATATTGTCTTGGATGCGGTGCATGCTGCCGTTTAGGGCGTAAATAGCGCCGCTTAGCATATCCAAAATCCGTTGGGCGATTTCCACAGGCGGTTTGTCAAGGTTGACTATTGCCGGCTCGCGCCTGCGCAAATAATCAATCAAGCTCTCAACCTCGTCGGGCGTAGTGGGGCTGTGGATGACGACGCTGCTCATAGGCCGCTGCGTCTTCTGCGCGGGCGGCGTGCGGGAAAAACTAGGATTTAGGCGAGGTTTAAGCGCGACGTCCTCTATATATTCCAGATCGTCCTCGTTGACCTGTCCTTTAAACAAAAAATCGTTATATCTACCCATTTTATTAAAAATCTCCGATTATATTCGTTCTCCCAATATTACTCTGCCCAGTCTTATCATATTAGCGCCGTGTTCTATGGCTTTTAGATAGTCGTCGCTCATGCCCATAGACAAATATTTTATATCTTTTGATTGTGTCTTTAATATATCATAAAGCTCGCGCATTTGTAAATACTTATCGTCCGGGGCGTCAATAGGCATCACGCTCATAATCCCGCGCACGCGTATATTGGGATAATTAGACATTTGCCCATAAAAGCCCAAAACCTCTTCCGCAAGCACTCCGCCTTTGGACGCCTCGCCCAAATTGACTTCTATAAGCGCGTCCATAATTTTACCTATGTTTTTTGCCCTTTTGTCTATTTCTTGCGCCAAGCTGATTCTGTCCAAAGAATGGATAAGGCTTATTTTATCTATTATATATTTTACCTTGTTGGACTGCAGCTGTCCGATAAAATGCATCTCAAAGTTTTTGTTAAGCTCAGGGTATTTTCGCAAAAATTCTTGAACCCTGTTTTCGCCTATCGCCTTAATGCCGCATTCATAAAGAAGGTTGATAGTCTTCGGGCTTTTTGCCTTGGTGGCGGCGATAATCTTAATGTCGTAAGTTATGCCAAATTTTTGTTTGGCTTGGTCTATCTTTTGCCTTACAAGATTGATGCGCTTGGCTAAAATTTCTTGTTCTTTCATTTTTTTAAACAGCGGGCGAAGTGTAAATAGTGTCGCTGTCTATATAATATCTCTTGCCTGTTGCCATATAATATGAGGTCATATTAATGCAATTGCCCCAAAGTATAGTAAGCGGCGCGGTCAAAAACAATCCCGCGCTAAGCGTAAAGAATGTGACAAAAACATTTATGGCTATCGCTAATATGACCATTACCAAAAACGCCGAAAACACAGCCAAAAAATTTTTCTTATTAAAGATAAGTTTTAGGCCCTTTATCAAACCTTTAAAAACGCCGTTGTTGTCCACGGCTATGCTTGCGCCCCAGAGCGACATCGCGGTCAGCCTAAAAGCGATTAACACAATAAACACGGTCATAATCAATAGGGGCAAAAATAAAGCAAGCCCCGGGACTTTGAACAAATATGTCATAAGATACAGAACAAAAACAATAAAAATATCATACGGCAATGTAAACAGCATTTTGAAAAACTGGTATTTTATTGATTTGCCTAAGTTGCTAAGGTAGGCGCCCGTGAAACTATAATAGGCGTTGGCCGACATGTGCCCTTCCAGCACGCTCAAAATAGCCATTTCGCAAAAACCAAAAAGCAGCCGCGCCAACACCCCGATTATGCCCAACAAAAATATTCTCAAACTCCAACCGACCCTTGGTATAACCAAAAACTCGTTAATAACCCGCGAATAAAGGTCCAGAAATTGCGCGCTTACATCTTCTAAAGAGCGGTTTTGCAGCAGCGATATAATTATTTTGTTAAAGTCTTGACCCAGACCCATGCTCTTGAAAGTCTCAAAAAAGGGAATCAAGACAGCCGCGCCTATGCTGGCGATTATTACGGTAGTTATAATGTAATAGACGAGTATGTGCCATACTAAAGAAAATTTGGCTATTAGTATTTTAAAAGCGTTTTTAAATCTCATCTTTAAACTCCCCTACCCAGATTTCTTCTATAGTCCATTCTTTCCGTCCCCGTAAGTTCGTAATAAGCCGTCATAGAAAGCGAGCAAAAATATAAATATAAAAAGACATAGCACAAAATATTAATCGGTATAGCCAAAAAGATTGCCAACCTGCTCAAAAGCCCCAAAACAAAGACCACAAAAAACGGCCATAAACACGCGAAAAAGATTTTAAACGCCTCTTTGTGCCTTAATTTTGCGGCATAGCTTATCGCCGAGGCATAAGGATAGCCCGTGATCATATAAACAGGAGGAATAAGCAAGCAAATGGAATATATTTCTATTATTAGCAATTGAAGCGCTAATATGACAATGATAGTTATGGACCAGCTCAAAATCGTGGGGCTGCTGCCGAATTTGGAAAATATATAATGCCCAAGCACGACTATGCCGCTTGAAATCAATGAAAATAGTATTTGGACAACCAGCACGACCAAAAACAAAGGCAATATGGCAAGCAGGCTTTCGTTAATGCGGCGAAGCGGGTTTTTGTAACCGAACCTGCCCGAGCGCAAATGCCTCTCCATAAGCCCTATTATCAAGGAAACAAAAACCAAAGCCAAACCAAAGCCGGCAAGCAAAAGCCAGCCGTTGTCAAAATACCCGAACATATCCGACAAAACTTGGACATAGCCCGTAGGCATAGCTTCTATGGGCGTTTTATAATTGTCGTAAAAGAATAAAATATTGGATATCGGCGAGCCAAAAAAACCCGAAAACGCCGATGGAACAAGCGCGACCAAGCAAAAATACGGGAATGTCTTGAACATGTATCTTGTCGCTATGTTGACATATTTGAACATGTTTTTATTATAACTAAATATTGTGCATTATGCAAGATAAAAGATATTCATATAAGGAACAAAATAACAAAAAACAAGGTAAAAAGATGTCGCGAAAAACCGTAAAGATTATATATTTTGCGTCGTTTCGTCCAATGAAAACCGCTCAAGCAATACTTGGGCTTCCTCAAACAACTGCAAAGCAAAATCGTCGGGATAGCCTTGTTCGTAAACCACCCTTTTTATCCCGCTGTTAATGATAAGTTTGGCGCATATGACGCATGGCTGGTGCGTGCAATACATAGTGGCTTGGTTTATGGATATTCCAAGCCTTGCCGCCTGGACAATGGCGTTTTGCTCGGCGTGAACGGCATAGCATATCTCGTGCCTTGTGCCGCTCGGGATATTGCGCTGCTCGCGCAGGCAATAGCCCCTTTGGGCGCACGACTCAATCCCGCTGCCCGCGCCGTTATACCCCGTGGCGATAATGCGCTTGTCCTTGACTATTACCGCGCCAATTTGGCGATTGGGCCTTATGCAAGACGACCATGTGCTGACAAGACGGGCGACTTGCATAAACCTTTGGTCCCATTTCAAAATATTTGCATCTTTTTCCAAAATCATTATACTAAAAGTATATCAGAAAATGCGATTTTTCGCATTTTATTTGCTTTAGTTTTGTATATTTTGTGTAAAATAAATGCTAGCATTTTTTTATTCAATATTGTATAATATCTTTTGGTTTTTGGTAGAATATACCAAAAGATCAATTTTACCTCATTTGATAAAAAAATATCTATTATATAAAGGAGGAGGTAATAATCTATGAAGATTAAGCCTTTGTTTGACAAGATTGTAATTGAGGCTGTTGAGCCCGAAGAAAAGACCAAAAGCGGCATAGTTTTGCCCAACACAGCCCAAGAAAAGCCTCAACTTGCAAGGGTTATCGCCGTAGGCCCCGGCGGGCTTGTGGACGGAAAAGAAGTTGTCATGCAAGTAAAAGTCGGCGACAAAGTTTTGTATAGCAAATATGCCGGAAGCGAGTTCAAAATTGACGGCAAAGAAGTTACAATCTTACTCCAAAGCGACGTATTGGCAATAGTGGAATAATTTAAAAAAGACTAAAAAATTTGAGAAAAAGAAGATGTGAGATATGGCAAAGGAGATTAAAACTGGTTTGCAGGCGCGTCAAGCACTTGAAGCTGGCGTAAACGCTTTAGTGGATACCGTTAAAATTACTCTTGGCCCCAAAGGCCGAAATGTAGTTTTAGATAGAAAGTTCGGTTCGCCCCTTATTACCAACGACGGCGTAACCATCGCAAAAGAGATTGAATTGCCCGACCCGTTTGAAAACATGGGCGCCCAGCTTGTAAAAGAGGTCGCGACCAAGACCAACGATGTGGCGGGCGACGGAACCACAACCGCGGCCTTGCTTGCCCAAATAATTATCAAGGAAGGCCTCAAAAACATCGCGGCGGGCGCTAACCCCGTTATTTTGAGAAAGGGTATCTTCGCGGCGACCGATACGGTTGTAAAAGAACTCAAAAAGATCAGCAAGCCTATTGATTCCAAAGAATCCATAAGCCATGTGGCTTCCAACTCGGCGGGCGATGAAGAAATAGGCAAAATCATATCCGAAGCTATGGAAAAGGTCGGAAACGACGGCGTTATCACCGTAGAGGAAAGCAAGACCATGAAGACCGAGCTTAACATAGTGGAGGGCATGCAGTTTGACAGAGGTTACGCTTCGCCTTATATGGTTACCAACTCCGAGAAAATGGAAGCTGTTTTGGAAGATCCCTTGATTTTGATAACCGACAAAAAGATAAGCAGCATTCAAGAACTCTTGCCCATACTAGAACAAGTGGTCCAAAGCGGCAAGAAGTTATTGATTATTGCAGAAGATATAGAAGGCGAGGCTTTGGCTACCCTAATTTTGAACAAGCTCCGCGGCTCGTTAACTACCGTGGCTGTAAAAGCGCCCGGATTTGGCGACAGGCGCGAAGCCATGCTTCAAGACATCGCTATCTTGACAGGCGGACAGGTTATCACCGAGAAACTGGGTCTTGAGCTCAAAAACGCCAAGCTGGAGCATCTAGGCAAGGCAAGACAAGTTAAGGTTGACAAAGACAATACCACTATCGTAGAAGGCGCGGGCTCAAAAGAAGAAATCCAAGCCAGAATAAAGGCTATCAAGGCCCAGATTGAGGAAACTACCAGCGATTATGACAGGGAAAAACTGCAAGAACGCCTGGCCAAACTCGCCGGCGGCGTTGCGGTTATCAATGTGGGCGCAGCGACCGAAGTTGAAATGAAAGAAAAGAAGCTTCGCATAGAAGACGCTTTGGCGGCTACCCGCGCGGCAGTAGAAGAAGGCATAGTGCCCGGCGGCGGCGTGGCTTTGCTTGCGGCTATCCCCGCTTTGACCAAGCTTGTCTCTAAGCTTGAAGGCGACGAAAAGACAGGCGCCGCTATTGTGCTTAAGGCTATTGAGGCTCCTATCAAGCAAATCGCCGAAAACGCAGGCGTTGACGGCGGCGTGATTATAAACAAGGTGCTGGACGCCAATATCCCCAATTACGGTTATGACGCCTTAAAGGGCGAATACGGCGATATGGTCGCAAAGGGCATCATTGACCCGACCAAAGTTACCCGCTCGGCGTTGCAAAACGCAGCCAGCGTGGCCGCTTCGTTCCTAACGACCGAGGCCGTTGTCGCCGAAATTCCCGAAAAGACGCCTCCCGCTCCCGCAGGCGGCGGAATGGACGGAATGTATTAATAAAAAACTAAAAGGGACAGTAAAAAAATTCTGTCCCTTTTTTATATGCTTAATAATGCCCAATTAATAGGCCACGATAAAACAATGCTCCACAGCAAGATATTCAAGAGAGCTTGGGTTGTCGCTGTAAAATGTTATGAAATACGAATATGGATATAAATTTTCCCAGTTAATATATTTGACATCGCAATAGACAAAACAATCAAAAAA
>JAAZDJ010000059.1 GCA_012512255.1 Clostridiales bacterium
GCGCATTGTTCCTTATATTTTTCCAGCTCGGGCGCGATATCGTCCGCCGGTCTATGTTCTATGATTTTTTGGTCGCCGATAACTTTCTTGACAACCTTCGGATTAGGCGGCATTGGCAACCTGCCGTAAGCGCCCGAGAGCATGTCCTTGGATTCTTTGGTTACCATTTTGTATCTTTCGCCGGACAAAACATTCAAAACGGCTTGCGTCCCTATAATCTGGCTGGACGGGGTTACCAAAGGCGGATAGCCAAAGTCCGCTCTTACGCGCGGGACCTCAGCCAAAACTTCGTTTAATTTTTCTAAAGCGCCTTGCTGTTTTAATTGGCTGATAAGGTTGGACAGCATTCCGCCCGGCACTTGATAGATAAGCGCTTTTATATCCACCGACAAAACATTGGGGCTTATTACGCCCTTTTTCTTGAGTTTATCGGCTACGTTGCGGAAATGTTCAGCCGCTTGGTTTAATAGCTCCAAATCAAGCCCCGTATCGTATTGCGTGCCTTTGAGGGCGGCTACCAGTGGTTCTGTCGCTGGTTGCGAAGTTCCGTTGCCAAATGGCGACAACGCGGTATCCACGATATCGCAGCCGGCTTCTATAGCCTTGAGATACACCATATCGCCCGTGCCCGCCGTGTTATGCGTATGCACATGGATAGGAACTTGTATTTGGTCTTTTAGCGCTTTCACGAGCTCGTAAGCCTCGTAAGGCAAAAGCAGGTTAGCCATGTCTTTGATACAGATTATATCAGCGCCCATGTTTTCGTATTCTTTGGCTAGCTTTACGAAATAATCTCTGGTATGGACTTCGCTTACGGTGTATGATATCGCGGCTTCCACTATTCCGCCCGCTTTCTTTGTGGCTTCCATCGCCCTTTTTATGTTGCGGGGGTCGTTGAGTGCGTCAAAAATTCTTATTATGTCTATTCCGTTTTTTATTGATAATTCGCAAAATTTATCGACAACATCGTCGGCATAATGTTTGTATCCCAAAAGGTTTTGGCCTCTTAAAAGCATTTGAAGTTTGGTGTTGGGCAAGGCTTCCCTTAATTTTCGGAGCCTCTCCCAAGGGTCTTCGTTTAAAAATCTAAGGCAGGAATCAAAAGTCGCCCCGCCCCATACTTCCAAAGCGTAATAGCCGATTTTGTCAAGAAGAGGCGCGGCGGGCAGCATATCCTCAAAAGACATTCGCGTTGCCGCCTGCGATTGATGCGCGTCTCGCAATATTGTATCCATGATTTTTATTTTTGCCATGTTTATTGCTCCTAATTAGAAAAGCTCTTAAGATATTATCGCCAAAAGATCGCCCGTCTCCACGGTCGCCCCTTGGCTGACCGCCAAATTGACCACGCCGTCCGCGGGCGAGAAAATATCGTTTTCAAGTTTCATAGCTTCCAAAACCACTATTACATCGCCTTTTTTTACGGTCGCCCCGTCTTTTACGGGAATTTTTAGAATTGTTCCGGGCATAGGCACGTTAACAGGCGCGCCCTTGGCCGATATATTTTGAGGCGCTTTCGCCTTTGTAGGCTCAGGGCTTGAATTTACAGCAGTACTTGAAGATGTGACAACAGGTCTGGACGCGTTTAGTTCTTCTACTGCTACTTCATATGTGTTTCCATTTACGGTTATCTTAAATTGACGCATTGTTATCTCCTATTGATTTTTTTTATGCTCTTAACCTTAAACAACGGAACAACTCCATCATTATCTTCATAAAACATATATATCGCGGCTATTATCGCCGCCCAAAGCTCTTCTTTTTTTGTGTCTTTTATTTTTGATAAGTTCATATCAAAATCTCTCCGTCATGCCAAGCGCGGCTATAAGATAGCTTCTTGTCAACGCCGGCTCAATGATTTCGTCTATATAGCCTTTGCGCGCCGCATAAAAGACATCCGTCTTTTGGTCGCTGTAATCTTGGATAATCTTGTCAAACTCTTGACTGTCTTTGTCTTTTAGTTGAGATAAATTGGCTTTTTTAAATTCTTCTCTTTTTTCCAAAACAGCAAGGCTCTCAACTGGCAATGCCGATATATCGGCGTTTGCCCAAGCCAATTTATAATCATAGCCTATGCCGTTGGAAGCGAAAGCCGTATATCCAAATCCCGAAGCCGCGCCAACAATAACCGAAATTAAAGCGCCGCTAAAATTGGCATACGCCGAGATAACGCTTGCTGCCTCATCCAAGATGCCGCTATGCTCGGCTTGCAAATCGGCCTGTAAACCCAAGCTATTGACAAAATTAATAACGGGAATATGAAGCCCGTCAAAAACTCTTACATATTTTGCAATCTTTTTTAGCGCTTTGGGATCAAGATATTTGCTGACTTTATGGTTATGCGCGATTACGCCTACCGTTACGCCGTCTAACAGCGCCAAACCGCAAACGGCGCTTGGCGCGCAATCCGAGCCGCATTCCATAAACGAATCTTTGTCAAAAACTTCTTTGATTATGATATGTATATTGCTGGTTTTGTTTAAAATACTTGAGGTTCTGTTAAGGTCGTCTTTAGCTTCGGCGTCATTATAAATATAAGTAATAAGTTTTTTGATTTGTTGGGCTATTTGGTCTTTTGTCCCGATAAAATCCGCTAGACCGTTTTGAAAACATATTTTGGCGCCGCCAATTTCTTTATCTTTTATGTTCGTGTTTTGGGAAGCCGCCAAAATTTTGGGGCTTGTGGACGCCATTACCGCGTCTTGTTCCATAAAGACAAAGTCCGCGATGCCCGCCAAGGCGGAAATCATGCCATAACTTGCCGATTTTACCACCATTATGTGCGGAACGGTCAATCTGCTTGCCGCGCCCAAAATTTCGGCATAGCTTTCTAAGACATCCGAGCCTTCCTCTATCCGCGCGCCCATAGTGTCAATGATAGATATCAAAGGAACATTGACATCGGACGCCCTTTGAATGCATTTTACTATTTTTTGCGCGTGTAGTTTGCCTACGCCGCCTTTTAACACATCTATGTTTTGGGAAAAAATAAAAACTTCGTTATCCAAAATCCTGCCAAAGCCGCTGATTACGCCCTCGCCTTGGGGAACGCCTTCGGCGGCGTCTTGACAGACAAATGTGTCCATTTCTACAAAGCTCATATCATCTAAAATAGATTTTATGAAGCTTCGGGAATTTAGGCTTGCGTTTTCAAGGTCCAATCTTCTCGCTTTTTGCGCTTTAATTCTGTCCATTTTTTCTCCTAAAATCACTATTGGCAAAAAAAAACCAAATACCTCGCCAGTTTAGTATTATATATGATTTTGTCAAATAAATCAAGCAAAATTATATAACAAGCAAACAAACAACTTTCATAAAACTAATTGGAAAAGTTAAAAGATAAACGCAGCTAAATATTTTTTTATAATTATTATTTTTTGCCTTTAGCTTTTTTTTAACTCGTTTAGATAGGCTATTTCCCTTTTGTTGAGGAGCCTAAACTTGCCACGCTTCAGCCCGCCTAACCTTATTTTGCCTATGTTTATCCGCTTTAAAAACCCCGTGTCTTTGCCTATGCTCTTTAACATTTTTCTTACTTGCCTGTTTCGTCCCTCATGAATAGTAATTTCCAGTCTTGTGGATTTTTCATCCATTTTTAACACCTTAACTTTGCAAGGCGCTGTTTTGGCGCCGTCAATTACAACGCCCGAGCGCAGTTTGTTGATTTCTTCCAAAGTTATTGCGCCCTTAATTTTGGCGACATATGTTTTTTCTATCTGGTAACTGGGATGGGTCAAGATATTGGCCAAATCGCCGTCGTCGGTAAACAAAAGCAACCCTTCGGTGTTATAATCCAACCTGCCCACAGGATATACTCTTCGGCCATCGGGCGTTTTGATCAAATCCATTACGGTCGGCCTGTTATGCTCGTCGCTGGTAGTGGTCACATACCCTTTGGGCTTGTGGAGCATTAAATAAATAAAATCTTCTTTAAAATGGACGGGCTTGCCGTCCACTAAAACTATATCTTTTTGGGGGTGTATTTCGGTCGCCAAATCTTGAACGATACGACCGTTGACTTTAACTCTTTTTTGCAAAATTAATTGCTCGCTTTTTCGCCTTGAGGCGACAGCGCACAAAGCCAAAAATTTATTGATTCTCATATTGTTATTTTAGTTTTTGGATTTTATATTAATATTAAACCTGAAAAACCGATTTGGCAAGCCGATTTTATGCTTATAAAATTTTATTCAATTATTTTTTCTATATTGATAATAAATTTGTGTTTTTCCATTATGTCTTTTAAATCTTTATCTTGTTTTAGTTTTAGACTTCTTATAATGCCCGTGCATACCAAGCATTGGTCTTCATATTCCAAATTAAACTGGATGAAATTTTTCGCTCCAAAAATTTCTTTTATTAATTCCTGTTCGTTGTCTTGGGAATAAAATTTTATTTTATATGTTATAAAATCTTTTGATCTTAGCGGATTGATGTTAAGGCGCATTACATATTGGAAAATAACTATTATTAAGGTAATGCCTAAGCTCAAATAATATAGCTCGGCGCCCACGCACATTCCTATCGCCGCGGTTACCCAAATTCCCGCCGCCGTGGTGAGCCCGTGGATAGAGTGCTTTTTGAATAAAATCATGCCTGCGCCCAAAAAACCTATGCCGGTTACAATCTGGGCGGCGACGCGGGCGGAATCAAAATTGCCCAAAAAGCCGTATTTGGACACTATCATCAAAAGACAAGCGCCGCCTGCCACTAAAGCGTGCGTCCTAAGCCCCGCCTCTTTTTCCCTTAATTTGCGCTCAAGGCCGATTAGCGAGCCTAATACCATAGCGCATAAAACTTGGCCTATAAAAACCAATTGATCGATAAATTGCGACATGCATTATTCTCCCTTATAATAAAATAATACCATTTTTGTACGCCTAATTCAAGACACCCCATAATTGCCAAAGACAAAAATATTATTGGGCTTGGCCCGGTTGTTCCGCCCTTAATATATATTCCAATCTTTCCTTAAATGGCAATACTTCCAATTCGTCTTTTAGGACCGCTTTTACCTCAAATAGTTTTTTTGAGCCCAAATATCCGCTGACTTTGCCTATCGGCGTTCCTTTTTTCATCGGGGCGTATAAAACAGTCCGTATGTCAACATCGTATTTTATATTATTATATTCTTGGTCGCTCAAAGGATAACTAAATTCTTGGTCGGCGACAATATCTATTTCGGTTTGTTTGCTCCTTAGCGTCGGAAGTTTTCCCATGCTTTTTTGGGGCGACACAAGCTCGCGCATAGGATATTGCGAAAAAGCCATATCCATAATGCGCATGCATTCCTCAAACATAGGCCCGCAATTGAGCACCACGCAAACAACTTCCATATTGCCTTTTTGGGCGGAGCTTACCAAGCACCGTCCGGCCTTTTTGGTATATCCCGTTTTTATGCCGTTGCCGCCTTCATACATAGAAAGAATTTTGTTTTTGTTATACATAACGCGCGGATAATCGCGGCCTTCCCAAGTGGCCTTGTGGACTTTGGTTGAAACGATTTGTTTGAATACGGGGTTTTTCATAGCGTAAGCGCTTATAATCGCAAGGTCGTATGCGGTCGTGTAATGCTCGGGATGATGAAGCCCGTGCGGATTGACAAAATTGGAATTGAGCGCGCCTATTTTTTTGGCCGTATCGTTCATCAATCGGCAAAAGCCGTTAACGCTCCCGGCAGTATGTATCGCCAACGCCATTGCCGCGTCGTTGCCCGAACGGAGCATAAGCCCATATAGCAAATCCCTGACACTGATTTTTTCGCCCCTTGCCAAATATATGGACGACCCTTCTATTCCTACGGCTTCTTTGGGGACGCTTATGATTTGGTCCAAATTTTCGCAATTTTCTATCACGGTAATAGCGGTTAGAATCTTAGTGGTGCTTGCCATCTCGCGCCTTGCGTGCGCGTTATGGGAGAATATAATCCTGCCTGAGTTGACTTCTATCAACGCCATTGAAGACGCGCAAGTTATGGCTTTTGGGCGTATATCGGGGCGCGCCGATAAAACCAAAGTCGCAAAAAACAATAATGCAACCAAAAACCGATTAATTAATTTCGGGAACATAAAATTTATGACTTTTCTCTTCTGTCCGTAATAAGCGAATCTATCAACTCAGGCACTATATCCAATAGCTTGTCATAGGCGTTTTCGCCGTTAACGGGCATAATCTTAATGGTTTTTCCGTTATCAACCAAAAAACCTATGGGGGATACGCTTATTCCGCCGCCGCTGCCGCCCGCGAAAGGAAAAGTCTCCATTTTTTTGTTGTTGTTGATGTCGCTGTATTCTCCGCCGCCCGTGACAAAGCCCATAGTGACTTTTGATACGGGTATTATCACGGTGCCGTCCGGGGTCTTGACGGGATTGCCTACGATTGTGTCGGTATCCACCAATGATTTTATTTTGGTCATTGAAGACGCCATAAGCCTTTCTATCGGATGCTCATATCCGCTAATCATATACCTTCTCCTTAAAAGATTTTATTTCTTTTGCTTTTACAGAACGATTGTTGGCGTAAATAAAACTATAAATAATATCTGCAAAGGATAATGTTATTATACTGTTGACAGATATATAAAACTCGTCATTTTCAAAATCGCTTACTATGCCTTGGGAGCTTTGCATCCTAGGATTGCGGTTTTTTAGCGCCTGAACTAAGACGGCGGCGATAATTCTCGCGACGGCGGTCGCTAGCGCCGAAAACGCCATATCGTCGGATTTGCCCGCGGTCATATACAAATCCAAATCCAAGATATCAACTATTGATATAAAAGCGTTGTCCAAATAGTTGACTATGGATTCTTCGTCGGTTGCGTCCGCGGATAGTTTGATTCGGGATGATTTGCCCTTGTGGTTGGTCAAATACAGCTTATTGCCTTTAAGCTGCAAAATTCCCGAAAACAGCGGGATGCCGAAAAATCTTACGGAGTAAAAGCCTTTGCGCTCGCATAAGATATCAAAATGCGCTAAAAGCCTGACTCTAAGCCTTACCGCCATTAATGATGTCAAAATCAGCGAAATTACTAGAACATAAATTAAAGGATGCATATTGTATATTTTTTGAAAAATATACCTTTTATATACGCCCTAAAAAATAATAAAAATTATATCAAAAATTTATATGATTAATTATCTATTTCGTCTTTCAAAAAATCGGGTATTTCTTCTTCGGGCAACTCAAAATCGTCGTCAAATTTGTAAAGCATATGGTCTTGGGGATTTTCTATGACTGAAATGCGCTCAAGCAACTTTTCATAATCAGGCAAGTCTTCCAGCGACGACAGCCCAAATCTTTTTAAGAACTCATCAGTAGTCCCAAAAAGCATAGGCTTGCCTATCACATCTTTGCGCCCTACCACTTGTATAAGGCCGTGCTGGCTAAGCACCGAAAACGTATATTCGCTGTTGACGCCCCTTATCTGTTCCACTTCCAACCTGGTTATAGGCTGTTTGTAGGCTATTATAGCCAAAGTTTCTAAACAAGCGCGCGAAAGCTCTTTTTCTTTGATAGGGTTAAGCACGGCGGATACCTCGTCCGCCACATCGGGATTGGTCGCAAATTGAAGTTTGCTATTGAATTTTAGCAAATGTATGCCCGAAGCGCCCGAATGTTTTTTTTCTATTAAGCCAATAGCTTCGTTCATTTGTTTTTCGCCGATGTTTAGCTTGGACATTATATCGTCTTTTTTTACGGGCTCTCCCGCCAAAAACAAAATAGCTTCTATAATAGCGCAAAGCCTTTCAATTTTCATCTTGCTCACCTGCGTATGTCAATATTATATCCCCAAATAAAGTCGCTTGATAACATGTTACAACGCGCAATCTTAATAATTCCAAAAGCGCCAAAAAGGTGTTAATCATTTCGCTTTTGGTAAAATCGCTCTCAAACAACTCAAAAAAACTCATGGTTTTTTTGACGCTTATTATGGCTTTGATTTCGTCTATCTTTTCGGCTACGGTAAAACGGTCTTTTATTATTGTCTTTGGGATCGCGGCTTGTTTTTGCAGGGCAAGTTTGTGAAGCATTGACGAAAAAGCGTCCAAAAGCCCGCCCAAAGACATGGACTTCAAAACAACCCTTGAATCGCTGACCTTGGGGTCGGGCTGTTTGTAAAATCTATAAATATTTTCTTGCTGTTTTAGTTTTTCTCCGGCTTCTTTGAAAAGATTGTATTCTTCCAATTGCTTTATTAGACGCTCTTTGGGGTCTTCTTCCTCTTCTATAATAAACTCTTCCATCTTAGGCAATAGCGACTTAACTTTAATCTCAACCAATGTTGAGGCGACATCCACAAATTCCGCCGCTTTTTCCATATCAATGGTTTCCAGCTGTTCCATATGGGATAAAAACTGCTCGGTTATATTGGAAACAAAAATATTTTTGATTTCTATTTTGGCTTCTTTTACAAGATGCAACAACAAATCAAGCGGACCTTCAAAATCGTCCAAACGATATATTATAAATTCTTCTTTTTGTTTTAGGATTTCGGGCATATTATCGCACACCCCAAATAAACATCCAAAACTTTAAAATCGGGTTAACAATCCAAGACGACACATTGGTTATGACATATGATAAGGGGTCTAAAAAAGGATATTGGGCAATCAAATCGGGAAATATATAGCCTCCCAAAAAGCTTATCACAAACAAGCCCAAAAGCAAATAAAGCCCGTATTTTCTCATAAATACCACATAAGGATTGTTATAACGGGTCAAGGATTCTACCACTCTAAATCCGTCCAAAGGATAGATAGGCAAAAGATTAAATATCATCAAAAAGATATTTATAAAAACCATTAAAAAAAAGAAAGTTATCAAAAAGCCCATAAAAGCGTTATTCATAGTCGCCGCGCCGCTAAGATAATAAAGCGGAACATATACGCCTGCAGAAATAAAAGACAGCAAAAGATTGACCGAAACGCCCGCTATGGATACCGTAAAGACGCCCAGCCGCCTATTTCTGAAGTTATAAGGATTAATGGGCACGGGTTTGCCGTATCCAAAGCGCAAAGTCAATAACATAAATAAACCCAGCATATCAAAATGCCGCACGGGATTTAACGAAATTCTGCCCGCGTTTTTTGCGGTGGGGTCGCCGTTCCACAGCGCCACAACGGCGTGCGCTATTTCGTGAAGCACAAGCGCGATCAATAATGCCAAGATTCTAGCCAAATGATAAGATATATTAGCTATCATATAATTTCCCTAAGGTTTTAGTGGTTTCATAAAAAGATACTGAAAACTTTTTTTTATTAGGCTATATTAGCATTATAACCCAAACGCGATTGTTTTAGCAAATCAAAAAAAATCAATCCTTATAATAAATAAAAAAGCCGTAAAAAATTTACGGCTTATTTTAACCATTCGGGGATGACATCCCTTGAAATTAAATCCTCGTAGGTTTGGGGCTTGACGATGTATTGGGCCTTGCCTTTATTGACTAAGACCATAGGCGGAATAAGGTTTCGATTATAGTTGCTCGCCATAGAATAGTTATAAGCGCCCGTTGAAAACACGGCCAAAATATCGCCCGGCTTTGCCTTGGGCAAATTGGCGCTTTCTATGATTATGTCGCCGCTTTCGCAGCACTTGCCAGCGATGGTTACTGTTTCTTCGGGCTTTTGGTCGGCTCTGTTTGCCAAAATACACGAATATTTGGCTTGGTATAGGGCGTATCTTGGATTGTCAAACATTCCGCCGTCTATGGCTAGATACTTTTTGAGCCCTTTTATTTCTTTGATAGAACCTACGCTATACAGCGTTATGCCCGCCTCGCCAACTATGGACCTTCCGGGCTCAAAGATAAGTCTAGGCGCCGGGATATTTTTGGTCTTGAGCATCTTTTTCAGGGCCTGAATACAGCGCGATATATAATCCTCAAAAGGCAAAGGATTGTCTTCGGGCGTATAATGTATCCCGAACCCGCCGCCCATGTTAAGCTCTTGAACGGGCGTTTTGAGATTGTCATATATTTGGGCGGCAAAATCGGTCATCTTATCCATTGCGGCTATAAAAGGCTTGTCGTCAAATATTTGAGAGCCGATATGGCAATGGATGCCCAAAAACCCCAAGTTATCGCTATCTATAATAGCTTTTGCGGCTTCCAAGGCCGTCCCGTCCGATATTAAAAACCCGAATTTTGAATCGGGCAATGAGGTTTGTATATAATGGTGGGTGTGCGCCTCTACGCCCGGATTTACGCGAACCATGCAATTAATTTTGGCGTTATTATTTTCGCGGCTTACGCGGTTTAGCAATTCTAACTCGTCCCAATTGTCAACCACGATGCAATGAACGCCCAATTTGACAGCCATAACAAGCTCGCCGTAGCTTTTGTTATTGCCGTGAAAATAGACTTTGTCCATGTCAAAGCCCGCCGCCGCCGCGGTGTACAGCTCGCCGCCGCTTACAACATCCGCGCCCAAATTTTCCGACTGTATTATCTTGTATATTGCCTTGACGGAAAGCGCCTTGGACGCAAAACAGATTAGGCTATCGGGATATTCTTTGGCCGCCGTAACATATCTTTTGCAGACATCCCTAATTGATTGCTCGTCCAAGACATACAGCGGAGTGCCGAATTCTTTGGCAAGGTCAACGCAATCTATCCCGCCTATTTCCAAATGCCCTAAATTATTGATCTTAAAAGCTTTGTTTGTAATCATTGGTATCCCTTATTCAATAAAAATATTTAAAAACAAAATATCATATAACTTAGGCAAAGTCAAAGTTTAGATACAGTATTAATTATAACTATACGTAATAATACTAATAAGAAAAATAAATTGTAAATAAAAAAGTTATCCAATTAAAAAAGTTTATCTATTGCAAACGCTGTTTCAAAAAATAAAACCCTATTTCCACACCACGCCTACTACGCCCACGCCCAAATGCACGCCTAAAACAGGCCCTAACAATCTAAGGGACACATTGACCGAAGGCGTATTTGTTTTGATATGCTCGGCAAGTTTTTGGGCGGTATTATAATCGCTTATATAATGCACTATCGCCGTTTCGGCGGTAGGCGGTATTTTTTCGGACAGTATTTTTATTTGCTCGCTTTTGCCCCTCGCCGTTCCGTCGTAAATAATTGAGCCTTCAACTAGTTTTAAGATAGGCTTTATATTGAGTATTGTGCCTACGGACTGCCTTACCAAGCCCAGCCTTCCGCTGCGCCTCAACGGCATTATATCGTCCACCGTAAAGGAGATTTTTATCTCGTTGCGCGCGTTTTCTAGTCTGGGCACCATTTCTTGCAAAGCAAGGCCCGAATTTATCATCTTGACAGCCTCTTTGGCCAACAAAAACAAGCCGCCCGCGGTAAGCAAAGAATCAACGACGATTATATTGGGGTTTTTGAGTTCTCTTGCGGCGATTGAGGCGCTGCTGTAAGTTCCGCTCAATCTTGACGACAATGTCAAGCACAACACCTGATTGCCCTTGCGGATTTCTTCCTCAAACGCGCTCAAAAACGTGGCGACATTGGTTTGGGATGTTTTGCAGTAGTTGCGGTTGGCGTTAAGGAGGTTTATAAAATCGCCGTTGCAATCCGAATAAATCTCGTGGTAAATCTGACCTTTAACATAATAAGTAACGGGCGCGATTCGTATGTTAAGGTCAGAGGCCTCTTTTTTGGTAATATAAGCGGTGCTATCAACTATTAATGTAATCATATAAACCTATTCCCCATATTACGATATTTTAAGTATCTATTATTAAGCAAATCTTTTACGCTCATACCCTTTAGTTTTTTTATGGTATGGCAAAGCAATTCTTTTATATCTTTGGCTGTTTGGTCAAAGTCTTTTTCTTGAATAATTTTGTCTATTATGCCCAAATCCGACAAATCCTCGGCTGTCATCTTAAGGCAAGCGGCGGCCTCTTGCGCGCGTCTTGCGTCTTTCCATAATATGCTGGCGCAGCCTTCGGGCGAGATCACGGAATAAACGGCGTTTTCCAGCATCCATATCTCATCCGCTAACGAGAGCGCCAAAGCCCCGCCGCTGCCGCCTTCGCCGATGACTATCGCTATTACGGGACATTCCAAAGAAGCCATTTCCATTAGGTTTTGGCTTATGGCTTGGCCTTGCCCCCGCTCCTCGGCGCCTATGCCGCAATAGGCCCCAGAGGTGTCTATAAAACAAATAACCGGCCTTTTGAATTTTTCGGCCTGTTTCATAAGCCTAAGCGCTTTTCTATAACCTTCAGGGTTAGCGCAGCCAAAGTTTCTTTTTATTTTATCTTTGGTGTCTATTCCTTTCTCAAGGCCTATAACCGTTACGGGCAAATCGTCCAAAAACGCCACGCCGCCAATTACGGCGGGATCGTCGCCAAACCGCCTGTCGCCGTGAAACTCGTAAAAATTATCAAAAATTGCGTTTAAAAAATTCGTAAAAGTTGCTCTGTCTTTACTTCGGGCTTTTAGCAGTCTTTCATAGGCGTTCATACCTCGTTTCTCTCCTGATGAATTTCAAACATATCGCTTAAAAACTTTTTTTGGTCGCGCCTTGGCACGATGATATCCACAAAGCCTTTTTCCAGCAAAAATTCGGCTTTTTGAAAATTGGGCGGAAGTTTTTGCCTTATTGTTTGTTCTATCACCCTAGGGCCTGCAAAACAAATAAGCGCTTCGGGCTCGGCCGCAATAATATCCGCGCCCATCGCAAAACTTGCCGTAACGCCGCCAGCCGTCGGGTCGCACAAGACAACGAGATACAGCAAGCCTAATTTGGAATGCCTATTGACCGCCGCGCTGACTTTTGCCATCTGCATAAGCGATAGCATGCCTTCTTGCATTCTCGCCCCGCCCGAAATGGTAAAGCCTATTACGGACAGTTTATGCTCGCTGGCGTATTCAAAAAGGCGCGTAATTTTCTCGCCCACTATCACGCCCATGCTGCCCATCATAAAAAATGGCTCCATAGCGAAGATGCAACATTTGATGCCGTTGATTTTGCAAACGCCCGTAATTACGGCCTCGTTTTCGCTGCTTTGCTCTTGGGAAGCATTCAGCTTTTGGTCGTAGTCGGGAAAATCAAGTATATTATTTGATTTTAGATCTCCGAAAAACTCCTCAAAAGTGTCCGTATCGGTTATATACTGTATCCTTTCCCTTGCCTTGATTTTTAGGTGCTTAAAGCAAATAGGACAAACGCCCAAATTATTTTTGAGGTCTTCCAAAAAAATAATCTTTTTGCATGAAGGGCAATTGCAACATAAATCGTCCTTAATCTTGGGCGTATAAAAACTGATTTCGGACTCTTCAAGCTTGTTTCTCGGTTTTTTGAATTGGCTTCGTCTTATCATCTTATACCTCCCGCCACTAAATCGGTGGTATAAGTCCCGTCTTCAAATTTGGGATGCGATAATATGTCCATTAAAAAATCTTTGTTATGGTCTATGCCTTCTATCACAAGCTCGCATAAGGAAGCTTTCATTTTGCGTATGGCTTCCTCGCGCGTCGCGGCGTGCACAATAAGTTTGCCTATCATGGAATCGTAATAAGGCGGCACGAAATAATCCTGATACAGCGCCGAGTCAAATCTGACCCAAGGCCCGCCCGGTATATGCAAAAGAGTAATCTTGCCGGCGCTTGGCATAAAGTTTTTGTAGGGGTTTTCGGCGTTTATACGGCATTCTATGGCATGGCCGAAAAAATTTATATCTTTTTGGGAAAACGCCAATTCTTTGCCGGCGGCTACCCTTATTTGCCACTTGACAAGGTCAATGCCCGTAACCATCTCGGTCACGGGATGCTCTACCTGAAGCCTTGTGTTCATTTCCATAAAATAATAATCGCCTTGGGAGTCAACCAAAAACTCAATCGTGCCCACGCCCCTATATCCGACCGCTTTGGCGGCGTTTATGGCGTCATCAAACATCTTTTTTCGGGTATAAGCGTCCAAGAATATGGACGGGCTTTCTTCTATTATTTTTTGGTTATTGCGCTGGATTGAACAATCGCGCTCGCCCAAGCACACAATATTGTTATAGTCGTCGCATATTAACTGGACTTCTATATGTTTTACGGGATGCAAAAACTTTTCCACATACACTGCGCCGTCCGAAAAAGCGGCTTGGGCTTCGGCCGTGGCATAGGCGAACGCTTTTTTGAAGTCTTCTTCTTTTTCTACAAGCCTTATCCCTTTGCCGCCGCCGCCGCATCGGGCCTTTATAAGCACGGGGAAGCCCGCTTTTTTGGCAATCTTTAGCGCTTCGTTTTCATCGGCAACGCCGTCGCTGCCTTCCACGATTGGTATGCCCGCTTTTTTCATTATGCTGCGGGCTTGGTCTTTGTCGCCCATCTTGGCTATAACTTCGGCGCTCGGGCCTATAAACTTGATATTGCATTTCTCGCACAAGGACGCGAACTTGGCGTTTTCCGCCAGCAAGCCATAGCCCGGATGAATGGCGCTTGCGCCCGTTAGTTCGGCGACCGATAATATAGCCGTTATATTAAGATAGCTTTCGCTTACCCTGTTGCCGCCTATGCAATAGCTTTCGTCGGCCAAGCTCGCGTGCAAGGCGTCCCTGTCGGCCTGCGAATATACCGCGACCGTTGATATGCCCATTTCTTTGCACGCCCTTATTATCCTGACGGCTATCTCGCCGCGATTGGCAATCAAAATTTTGTGAAACAAAACCAAACTCCTTTTACTTTAATGCAAAAGAAAATTCTCCGCTTGCGCAAATCTTGCCGTTTTTGTAAGCTTCGCTCTGCGCGAAATAAAATGGGTCTTTTGAGTTGATTAATTTGCATTTAAACACGACCGTGTCGCCGGGCTTGACGCTGTCTTTTATTTTCACATTGTCCATTTTCAATAGCAAAGTTATCCTGTCGTTAATGACATTGTCCATCAAAAGACAACAGCTTTGCGCCATCATCTCGCAAAGAATGACGCCGGGCACAATGGGGTTGTTCGGAAAATGCCCTTTTAAAAACCATTCGTCGCCTCTTACGGTGTATTTGCCTACGGAATATTCGCCTTCTTTTTTGACTTCGTCAACCAAAAGCATAGGCTCCCTATGAGGAAGTATTTTTTTGATCTGTTCTTTATCCATTTTTCCCTCTTTTTTTAAAATACTTTGAACAAAGTCTGTCCATATTCCACAATCTCGCCGTTTTTGGCGCATATATCCACTATCTCGCCGTCAAACTCCGCCACGATTTCGTTCATTAATTTCATCGCCTCTATTATGCACAAAACATCACCCTTTTTGATTTTGTCGCCTATCTTGACATAGGGCGGGCTATCGGGCGAAGGCGCCTGATAAAAAACCCCGACCATTGGCGATTTAATCTCTTTTATCTCGTTAAAGTCCACTTCTTGAGGAGCCGAGTCTTCGGTTACCGGCGGCACAACCACTGCAGGCTGCGGCGTTTCTTGGGGCGCGCAGTTAGCGCTCTTTTCCAGCCTTATTTTGCTGTCGCCTTCGCTAATATCTATAACATTCAGATCGTATTCTTTTAATATTTTGGCTAGTTCTTTGATTTTTTTCAGTTCCATATCACACCCTCCTAAACACCGTGCAAGCGTTGTGCCCGCCAAAACCAAGCGAAAGCGAAGCGGCAAAATTGATATTGGCTTTTTGCGCTTGATTAGGGGTGTAGTTAAGGTCGCATTCGGGGTCGGGTTCTTGATAATTAATTGTGGGCGGGATTATGCCGTGCATCAGCGCTTTTACGCTGGCGATAGCCTCTATCGCGCCCGCCGCGCCCAAAGTATGGCCTGTCATTGACTTGGTAGAACTTATGGCCGTGATATACGCGGTCTCGCCCAAAACATCTTTGATTACGGCTGTTTCCGTCCTGTCGTTTAAGGGCGTGCTAGTGCCGTGCGCGTTTATATATAGCTTGTCTTTTTTGGGGTCAAAGCCCGCTTGGACAAGGCCCTCCCTTAACACTCTTTTGCCGCCCTTGCCCTCGGGATGAGGGGCTGTAATATGGTAAGCGTCGCAAGCGTTCGCGTATCCCACAACCTCGGCTAAAATCGCGGCGTTTCGCGCTTTGGCATGCTCGTATTCTTCTAGCACCAAAGCTCCCGCTCCTTCGCCCATTACAAAGCCGTCGCGCATACGGTCAAACGGAATAGACGCCCTTTTTATGTCGTTGCAGGTAGTTAGCGCCATGCAATTGGTAAAGCCGGCGACGGCTATGGGGGTAATGGGCGCTTCCGTTCCACCGGTGATTATGGCGTCAGCATACCCAAATTTTATGGCCCTGTAAGCCTCGCCCAAAGCGTCGTTGGATGTCGCGCACGCGGTTACCACGGGAAGATTAGGGCCTTGGGCGTTGTGCTTCATGGCGACATGCGCTGATGCCATGTTGGCTATCATCATAGGCACAAAAAAGGGCGATATGCGGCTTGGCCCGCTTTCGTTGAGCTTGGTTTGCTCCGCCGAAAAACAAATAATTCCGCCCACGCCCGAACCAAAATAAACGCCAAACCTTTCGGGGTCTATATTGCCTTTTATGTCGCTCATATTTACAGCCTGAACAGAAGCGGCGACGGCGTATTGGGCGAAAAGGTCCATTCTTTTGATTTCGTTTTTTTCCATATATTCTTCGGGGTGAAAATCTTTGACTTCGGCGGCTATTTTAACTTTATAGTCCGAGGTATCAAACCTTGTGATATAGCCAATGCCGCATACGCCGTTTATTAGGTTGTTCCAAAAACTATTTATATCGTTGCCCACGGGCGAGATAACTCCCAGCCCGGTTACTACTACTCTTCTCATAATTTTATCTCCTTCGGGATTTAGATACATAATCCTCCGTCAACTTTTATTACCTCGCCTGTTATATAATCCGAATAAGGGCTCGCCAAAAATACGGCTAAATTAGCCACATCTTGCGTTTCGCCCATTTTTTTCATTGGTATGGCGTTGATTACTTGTTCTTTTATGTTGTCGCTAAGCTGGTCGGTCATATCGGTTTTTATAAACCCGGGCGCTATCGCGTTGCATTTGATATTGCGGGAAGCGTATTCTTTAGCGACTGTTTTGCTAAGCCCTATCAAGCCCGCCTTGGATGCGGCGTAATTAGCTTGGCCGACATTGCCCATAATCCCCGAGACCGAAGATATATTGATAATTTTGCCGTATCGTTTTTTGGCCATTATGGGACAAACATGTTTGATCATATTAAACGCGCCTTTTAGATTGACATCCAAAACTTTGGCAAAATCCTCTTCGGTCATCGTCAAAATCAATTTGTCAATCGTAATGCCGGCGTTGTTCACCAATATATCAATGGTCAAAAAGTCTTCCAAAATTTTGGAAACCGTTTGGCTTGTTTTATTAAAATCGGAAACATCGCATTGATAAGCCTTGGCCTTTACGCCGTATTGTTCTATTTCCGCGATGGCTTGTTCGGCCTTTTGGGCGCCGCCGCAGTCAATTATAGCGATATCAGCGCCGCAACGGGCAAGGCTTAAGGCTATGGCTTTGCCTATGCCTCTTGAAGCGCCCGTTATCACCGCGACCTTGTCTTTTAAAATTTTTATATCATCAGGATAAAGCATTTGTTACCGCCTTTAAAGAATTTTGGTCTTCTACATTATATATTTGGACAGAATTATTTATCTTTTTGATAAACTTGCTCAATGTCTTGCCCGCGCCGACTTCAATGAATATATTGACGCCGTCGTCAATCATTTTTTCTATTATTGATTGCCATTTTACCGGGCTGTTAATCTGCCTGTATATCAAATCGCCGTAAGGCTTTGTATATTTTTGACCTATAGCGTTTGAGTAAATATCTATCGCGGAATCGCCAATAGTTATATTTTCTAGATATTGTTTGATTTCTTGCGCCGCTTGATTCATATGCGGGCAATGGAAAGCTCCGTTTACCGCAAGCTTAATAACCCTTATGCCTTTTTGGGCAGCCGTGGCGATAAACTGGTCAATTTTATGGGCGTCGCCCGCTATGGTTAATTGACCGGGGCAATTGTAGTTGACGGGAAAAACCCCTATTCTCGCGCATAAGTCTTCAACCGCGCTGTTTTCTTGGCCGATTACCGCAGCCATGCCGCCTTTATAAAGCTCGGCGCAGTCTTGCATCGCTTGGGCTCTTTTGAGAACAAGCCTAAAGCCGCTTTCCAAATCAAGCATCTTGGCGTAAACAATGGCGGAAAGTTCGCCCAAAGAAAAGCCCGCGCAAGCCTGCGCCCTTATTCCATACTCTTCCAACGCGCCTGCCGCCGCAAGGCTTACGGCAAACAAACATGGCTGGGCGTTGATTGTCAAACAAAGCTCGGTCTCGTCGGCCTCAAAACACATTTTTTTTAAACCCGGCTTAATTTTTTCCAAAGCGTCAAACACTTTTTGGGCGCTTTGGTTGGTCCGGTATAATTCTTGACCCATTCCGCGATATTGCGCGCCCTGCCCCGAAAAAACAAACGCTATTTTTTTATCCATTTTTTCGCCTTTTTGAAAATTTCTCGGGCTGAATTTATTATTTCTTCTATTATTTCTTGGGCTGTCTGTTCTTTCGTTACAAGCCCCGCGATTTGTCCCGCCATAAAACAGCCCTTTTCCTCGTCGCCTTCAAGCGCGGCGAGTCTTAGCGCGCCCGCGCCTAGCTGCCCAATCTCCTCATTGGTGCATTCAAGGCTGTTTTCTTTTTTGATATACTCTCTGGAAAAAGGCGTCTTTAGGCATCGGACGGGATGGCCTACCCGCCTGCCTGTAACAATGGTGTCGGTGTCTTTAGCGCGAATTACCTTGTCTTTGTAGTTTTGGTGAATCATGCATTCCTTGGCGACCAAAAACCGCGTGCCCATTTGGACGCCTTCCGCGCCCAACATAAACGCGGCCGCCAAGCCTCTGCCGTCGGCTATTCCGCCCGCGGCTATCACAGGAATGCTGACTTTGTCGCACGCTTGAGGGACCAAAGCCATAGTGGTAAGGTCGCCTATATGTCCGCCCGCCTCGCTGCCTTCCACGATAACGCAAGCCGCGCCGATTTTTTCCATCATTGCCGCCAAAGTGGACGACGCGACCACGGGACAAACCTTAATGCCGGCGTTAATCCAATCTTTCATATAAGCCGAGGGGCTGCCCGCGCCTGTCGTTACTATTTTTACGCCTTCTTCTATTACTACTTGGGCGACATCTGCGGCATAAGGGCTCATAAGCATAATATTGACGCCAAAAGGCTTGTCCGTTAGCCGTTTTGCCGTTCTTATTTGCTCGCGCACCCAATCGGGTCCCGCGCTCATGGAAGCTATAAGGCCCAAACCGCCCGCGTTTGACACCGCGCTCGCTAGGCGCGCGTCCGCTATCCAAGCCATGCCGCCTTGAATAATAGGATATTTTATCCCTAAAATTTGGCAAACTCTTGTGTTAAACATAGTTATTTGGTCTGGTCAATAAGTTTCACTAAGTCGCCCACGGTCTTAAGGTTTTGCGGCATGGTAAGGCTAATGCCAAATTCTTGCTCAAACACCATAATTAGCTCAACCACATCCAACGAGTCAAAACCAAACGATTCAAAGGTAGAATCTTCTTTGATGTCTTCAATTTTCAAATCCTTGTGTTCGGCTAAAAGCTCGGCTACTCTTTTAAATGTCATTTTTTTGATTCCTCCATTTTTTAATAATCAATTAATAACTCCATTGTATAATCACAGTCCCAGCGGTCTTGCCCCCGCCAAACGCGCTTAACAACAGCAAATCGCCTTTTGATAGTTTATTAGCCCTGTTAAGCTCGTCCAGCAATATAGGTATGCTGGCCGCCGAGGTGTTGCCTAGGGTTTGAAGGTTTTTGGGAAACTTGTCGGAAGGCTCTCTCAAAAAAGACTGCGAAGTTTCCAAAATCCTTTGGTTAGCTTGATGCAATAAATAGTATTTTATGTCTTGGCTTTTTAATTTGTTTTTTTTGAGAGCCTTTTTTATGTCTTGGGTGACCGTCAAAACGGCGAATTTGAAAATATTTTGCCCGTTCATTTTGACATATCCGCTCTTATTTTCTATATTTTTTTCCGCAAACGGAATGCCGTTTTGTGCGCCCGTTATATACAAGTCCTCAAAATCGCCTTGGGCCGTTATGTCTATATACTTTAACCCGTCGCCTTTTTTTAACACTACCGCGCCCGCGCCGTCGCCAAACAGCACGCATGTGCTCCTGTCCGAAAAATCCAAAAATTTGGACATTTGCTCGGCGCAAACAATTAATATGTTTTGGGCCTTGCCCGCCTTAAAATACGAATCGGCCAAATCAAGCGCGTATATAAAACCCGTGCAAGCGGCGTTGATGTCAAAAGCGGGGCAATTGGCGCCTATCTCTTTTTGGACCATGCACGCCAAGCTCGGCATTATGTAATCCCCCTGCAAAGTCGCGCAAATTATAAGGTCAAGCTGGTCTTTGGATATTTGGGCGTTATCCAAAGCGTTTTGGGCGGATAGCGAGGCTATTTTGGTTAAGTTTTCATCGGTTATAAACTTTCGTGTCTTTATGCCCGTGCGGCTGGTTATCCACTCGTCCGAGGTGTCAAGTATCTTTGCGAAACTATAATTATCAACGGTCAGTTCGGGAACGGCGCTGCCTGTCCCCGCTATATAAAAACTCATCTAGTCTTCTCCAGCTCTTTAATTTTTGAGTTAAAAAATTCGTTAAGTTTAAAAACGCCTTTAAGTAAGATATTTTTTTCCTCTTTGGTAAATTCCCTGCTTATGTCTTTGGTCATTTGCTCGTGAAAATATTGATGAACGGCGTTGACCTTTTTGCCTAGCTTGGTCAAAACGACATTAACCTTTCTGCCGTCATCGGAGTTTTTGATTTTTTGCACATAACCTTTTCTTTGAAGCTTATTGATTGCCACTGTAACCGAAGGCAAGGTAATATCAAGGTCTTGGGCTATATCCGAAATGGTCACTCCTTTTTCGTTTTTGGCGATTGACTCTAGCATGTGCATTTCATTTATAGATAAATTTAATATCCTAGAACTTTTGATAGTGCTCTCTTCAACCTTCAAGATTGAACGGTATGTATCCACCAAAAGTTTATTAAGTTCTTGTTCAAAAGAATCCATCATATGTACACCAAAATTAATTAGATAGTCAAACTAATTATAAATAATGTAATATTTGTTTGTCAAATAAAAAAGGCGGCAATATTTTGCCGCCGTCTGTTGTTTGGCAAAATCTTTTAGGTAGGCTATTTTTTTCTTAAAAAAACCTAAAAATTTTACCGTCAATAAAAAACTTTATAATGGATATCTGTAAGGCCATTATTATTTTAAATTGATATTTTTAATTTCTTTATACTTTTTTTAATTTAATTTCAATGCCAATGTTTGAACATGTCTTTTATGTTGTCTTTGTAGCCTTTTCGGTCAATGTTTTCGCAGGCGATAATGTTGACTGATTTGTATGGCTGGCCGTCGTAAACGAGGGTAATTTTGCCGACTATATCGCCCTCTTTGACGGGGGCTTTTACCGTGTAGTTTTCTTGTTTGACTTCTATGCTTTTTAGCTCGTCCGTCCGGGCTTTGAAAATTGCGATGTCTTGTTCGGGCTTAATCTGCAAAATCTTTTTTTTGCCCCGTATCACTTCTATGCCCTGCTCCAATGGGTTTTGGGAAGATACCAAAATTTTGTTTTCATAATTGGCGAAGCCGTAATTAAACAGCTTGGACACTTCGGCAAAGCGGGTCTTGCTATCAGGCGCGCCTATAACCGCGCTTATCAGCCTTAAATTGTTCCTTTTGGCGGTGGCGCAAAGACAGTGCAATGCCTCTGTCGTGTAGCCCGTCTTTCCGCCGTCGCAGCCCTCATAAAAGCGCGATAATTTGTTGGTATTGGTCAGTTCGGTTTCGCGTCCGCCTTTGTGGATAATTTTGTCCATCCAAATTCTTGAGTGCAAAAAATATTCTTTGTGCTTGATAAGCTCGGCCATCATAATGCTTACGTCTTTAGCGCTTGAATAAGAGTTCTCGGCGGGAAGCCCCGTGCAATTGACAAAATTGGTGTTTTGCAAATTAAGCTCTTTGGCTTTTTGGTTCATTTTTTGGACAAAGCCTTCCACCGACCCGCATATATGTTCCGCCATGGCCACGCAAGAGTCATTGGCCGACGACATGACTATGCTTTTTATCAAGTCCTCAATCTTGTATTGGCCATGCGCCTCCAAAAAAGCTTGGGAGCCGCCCATAGACGCGGCGTTTTCGCTTGCCGTTATTACGTCGTCCATGGCCATAGCGCCCGAGTCCAGATGCTCGTAGCATAAAATTAAGGTCATTATCTTGACCATGCTGGCTATGGGAAGCCGCGCGTTTTCATTGCGCGCGTAAATAACCGTTTGGGTGTCATAATCGCAAACATAGGCGGCTTTGGAGGAGATATTTAGCGCTTTCTTTTGTTCTTTAGCTTCTATGGCCAAGACCGCGCCGCCTTTTAGGAAATACAAAGTCCCTAAAATAGACAAAACCATCAAAGAAATTATCGCTGTGATTTTTCTTTTCATAAGTATACCCTCAAAAATAGTATTTAAATATAGGTTTTGTCATAATTGTTAAAATATGTATTTAAAATCCTAAAGACATTTAAAAAGATATAATAAAGGCTTTGGTTATTATCATGCAAATCAAAGACAATAGAAAATTAACGATAACAAAGACTATAAAAAGATTGATAAGTTCCTTGAACATAATTTTGTATTCCACGCCAAATAAACAAAAAGCGCCGAAATGAAAGTTGTTTATCAGCCGCCTCATGCATACCGCCATAGCGCCTATCAAAAAAAACATAAGCATCAATTGAAAGGGCAAAAAAATTATAATCAGGTTTACGATGCCGCCTCCGCCATAGATTTTTATAAGAGCGACCGCGCTAAACCCCGCCAAATATCCTCTATAAATAATCAAGACAAACCCAAGCGGCAACAAAAACACGCTTATATTGACTAAAATAATGACGCCAAACAAAATAAGCATTATAAAGGTGTTGCCAAAAAAAGCGATAAAAAAATTGACATTGATATAAATGTTTTTGAAAAAAATCAGCTTTATCTTGTCTTCGGTCAAAAATCCGCTTATATTGTTGGCGCTGATTATCCCAAGCACCAAGCCCAAAATCGCCAATGCCGCAAACAGCAAATAAAATTTTAAATGGCGGGAAAAATGCTCGCTAAAATACCCGCCCAAATCAAGTTTTAACATATTATATAATATGGCGGTTTGGGCTTGATAATAACTTTGTGTTTTGATATGGGTTTATACGGGGAAAAGAGAAAAATTTGCCAACAACTTAGAGAAGTTGTCTTATGCGGTCGGCCGCCAAACAGATAAATTCTTTGTTGGTCGGCTTGCCCCGATTGTCGTTAATGGTCTCGCCGAATTCGGCTTTTAGGACATTGACATTGCCGTTTAGCCACGCCGAGTCAATCGCGTTGCTTATGTTCCTTTCCACATTTTGCGGCGTCGTGTTTCGTGTCTTGGCTATCCAAGGGTAAATGGAATGTTTCAAAGAACAAAATCCGCCGTCATTAACCACAAGCAAAATGGCGTCTTTGAGATAGTGAAAACCTTTTAGGGTGGGCATTAGCCTTAATGACAGCAAATAACGGTAAATAAGCTGCTCTATGCTCATAAAAAAATTGTGCCATAGATTTTATAAAATTTAATGCCGCAATTTGTAATAAAAAGATAAAATTAATCAAATCATTATTCCTCAATCATCCAATCCAAATAAACGCCAAAACCTTTTGTAGGGTCGTTGATAAACACATGGGTTACCGCGCCCACAAGCTTGCCGTTTTGGATTATGGGGCTGCCGCTCATGCCTTGGACTATCCCGCCTGTCTTTTTGATAAGCTCCTCGTCTATAACCCTTATAACCATGCTTTTTTCTTCGCTGGTTTTTTGGAAGCTTGTTTTAATGATCTCTATGTCATA
>JAAZDJ010000060.1 GCA_012512255.1 Clostridiales bacterium
ACATCGCATCTTGGCTCGCCGCGTTCTAATTTCCAGCTCTTATAGTTATATGTTTCTCCGTTAGAATCGGGATTGACAACGTCTCTTGCCCAAGTGGTGTTGTTGATTTGCTATTTGCCGTCATTAAAGTTGGAGCTTAGCTCATAAGTCTTGCCCGACCAAGGAGATTTCCATATTTTGCCGTTAAGAAGCGTTGTGGGGTCGTTAGTGCGTTTTCTTCCAAATTCGGTAAAATATGTATTGCCGTCTTTATCATAATCCCAAATTAGTCCTTGAAGACCGTTAAAGTTATACATAGAGCCTTCGGGCGTGCATAACCAATTAATTATTTTCATACATAATTCAGGATAGCGGGTATCGGCGCCTATGGACCAAATTCTATTGCCGCCAAACGGGTTCATACCATAAGCAATAACATTAGCCTCATTAGGAACCAAAGCCAGCATCATTCTGTTATTAGCGATATTGTCATCCGAGTTAAACGCGTAAGAACCCGAATAATTAAATATTGAGAAGAATGTTCCTCCGTTGGTAACTTTTTCGCTCATATTATCATAAGTTTGAGTCATTGAGTTAGGGTCAAGCAACCCCGCCCTGTATAACCTGTTAAAGAATTTCAAAGATTCAAGATAAGGACCGCCTTGTTCCAACGCGCCATAGAATCTGCCTGTGTTAGGGTCATATAAGCCTATTCCGTGCTCGTCATAGCCATAATAAGCCGTAGCGAACGCCTTTACATACATAACCATATTTCCGTCCCAGTCAGGCCATAAAGAAACAGCGTAAGTATCTTTGCCAACATCGTCTTTGGGGCATATATTTTTCATTTCTACCAAAAGGTTATAATAATCGTTCAAATCATTTATTTCAGGTCTGCCCAATTCATTGTATAAATCCCATCTTATGTCCCAAGTATAAAAGAAGTTTTCGTGGTCATCGGCTGAAGGCGCGATGTTATGACCAATACCATAAATCTTGCCGTTTTCGTTTATTTCTCTATTAGCTTCCAAGGCTTGGCTCATATGTTCCAAAATATAAGGACCGTAATTTTTTAACAAATCTTCTTCTTCCCAATCAAAAAGCAAGCCGTTTTTTATAGCGTTTTTATATTCCGAGCCATTGCTTCCCCAAACCACAATATCGCCCAAAAAGCCGCTTTCCATTCGCGTTTCATAAATACCCTCGTCGTCTTTTATTATTACCATCTCCACTCCAAACTTATCTTCCAAAGCCGCGGCCATCATTCCGACTTGTTTGCCCGAGTAATTGGCAAGCTGGGAATAAACCTCTAACCGAATTAATTTTTTCTTCTTACACCCGCCGCTGCCCAAAACGACAGCAAAGCATAGCAAAACCGCGATTATAATTGAAAAAATTTTTTTGCTCGGTTTCACAATCATTTCCTCCTATATATTTTTTAAAATTGTCTTTTATATTTATCCTTTTACAGCGCCCAACATTATGCCTTTTACAAAATATCGCTGCATAAACGGATAAACGAGCATAATCGGGATTATAGAAACCATTGATATGGTGTATTTTACAATTCTTTCGTTAATTGAATATCTTGATATAATGTTTCCTTCCATAACTGTTCTAAGGTCCGAAGTTTTGGTCAGATACACATACAGTCTATGCTGCAAGGTGTATAACTCGGGTCTGCCCGCCATCAACACAAGCGAATCCTGAAAAGAGTTCCAATGCCCCACCGCGCCAAAAACCGCGATGGTTGCCAAAATAGGTATGCTCAACGGCCAAATAATTTTAGTAAAAATTTTTAAAGTGCCCGCGCCTTCTATAATCGCGCTTTCTTCTATTTCTTTGGGTATTGACTCTATATATGTCTTCGCCAAAATAATATTAAACGGCTGCACAATACCGGGAAGAATATACCCCAAATAATTTTCTGTCAAACCTAAGTTTAGCATAGTCAGATACCAAGGTATTAGCCCCGCGTTAAAATACATCGTAATAACGATAAATCTATACCAAAAACTTCTACCCCACATCTTTTGTCTTGTCGCCAAATATCCAGCGAAAGCGGACACAACCACCATTAAGGCTGTTCCTATTATAGCTCTTGACACCGTTACCCAGATTGACTTTCCAAAATCCGAGAGATTTTTTAGCACTATATAGTTATTCAAATGCAAGCCTCGCGGTATAAAGGTAATCAAGCCCCTTTGGACCAATTCGTTATCCGATATGGTGTTTATAAATATGTAATAAAAAGGAAACACGCAAAGAAAGGTAAACAATGCAAAGAAAGTAATATTAAATACATTAAAAATCTTATCTTTTGCGGTTTCTCTATATATGCCTTTTTTCTTTTTCTTTTTGGCTAAAACTTTGCTATCTATCATAAACCATTCTCCTAGATAATACTTTCGCCGTCTCGGAACACCTTAGAAAGCGAGTTAGCAATAAACAACAAGATTACGCTGATAATGGATTTTGACATACTGACGACAGTAGATATAGGAACGTTTCCATATCCGGCGTCCCTGCCAAAAACTAGATTATATACATACAAGTCAAGCACCTGAATTTTGTCTTGGTTTAGGGGGTTAGAAAACACCAAATACTGCTCCATTCCATTGCTCAAAATTCCGGCGATGGAAAGCAATAACAAAACGCTATAAGTGGGCAACAAACCAGGCACGGTTATATACCACATTCTTTGAAATCTGCCCGCGCCGTCAATCATAGCCGACTCATACAACTGCTGGTCAATGCTAGAAATACCCGCTATATAAATAATGGCGCTCCAGCCTATGCCTTTCCAAATGCCCCACAGCAACATCTTTAACCAAGTGCCTTTGGAACTCATAAGATAGTTAGTGTCAGAATGTCCTCCAAATATTCTTATAAGCTCGTTGATAAAACCGTCTTTATTAAACATAGCAAAGGCTACCGCGTAAACCAAAACCCAGCTAATAAAATTAGGAATGGTAGTAAATGTCTGAACAACTTTTTTGAATCGCACCTGTTTGATTTCGTTAAGGAAAATAGCGAACAATATGGGCAGCCAGCTTGTGGCAATGCCTAGTCCGCTCATTATCAAGGTGTTTCTTAAAACTAATAGCAATTCTTTTTGATATGCGCTGTTTTGCACAAAAAATTTAAACCATTTAAACCCTACAAATTCTGTCAGATCTTCGCCTGGTCTATAATAATAAAAGGAATATCTCCAGCCCCACAAAGGCAAGTATGAAAACACAAAGGTAAAAAATATTATAGGCAAAAAATATAGAAAAAGAGAATATTTCTCTTGAATTTTCATCCTATCTTCGCTTTCTTTTTTGCTTAAAAGCGCTTTTATAACAACCGAAAAAATCAAAATTAAAGCCGATAAAGCCGCAAAAAAATATAATTGTTTTTGGGAAACAAAGGCTCCACAAAATCAACTCTAGGGCTTTTTAGCAACATATTATAAGAGAGCAAGATACCGCCAAGCCCCAAAAACATAGTCAAAGACCCGGCTATAGGAAACCAAAAACCAAATTTTTTCATACGGGTATTGCCCAAAGACATACACCCGCCGGCGCCCGCTAAGGCGACGCCTATAATTATTATAATACTTGAAATCATGAGAAGGATAATCGTCCCTTCGCTTAGCCAACCGTTATCAAAGCCTCTCAAAAATCTTTTGGTCAAATCGTCATAAGAAATTCCTGTCGAGAACAAGGATAAGGATTTGTTAATTCTGTTAGAAATTCGGGCAGGATTAAAAGCCGGGAAAAAAATAACAGCGCAACTTATAATAATCAAAACCCTAACAATCCACAAACATACCCTAAGAAAAACATCTTTTGTCTGAGTTTTAGACCCAAATTGAGTCTTAGCGCTCGCTAACATTTATATTC
>JAAZDJ010000061.1 GCA_012512255.1 Clostridiales bacterium
GAGTCATTGAATAGTGTTGTGTTGTTTAAAAAATATTAATAAAAATAATACCGTCTATTGATAACGAAATATAACAGCAATATAACAGCTTGATAAGATTAAAAGATTAATATATAATTGCATTAATTATGATTTTTCTAAAGACTAAGATAGCCCAAAAACCTATGATGTCAACGGTGTCAAAAATAATGTTTGGCATCGGGAGTTTGGGTTTTTGTATGGTAGCCCAAACCGCGACCTCGCTTTTGATGTTTTTCGGAACAGTCGCGCATCTTATGCCGGGCACTCTTATGGGCATAGCCATGCTGATAGGCACAATTTGGGACGGCGGAAGCGACCCTATCTTTGGGGCGCTGTCAGACAGGGCAAAAAGCAAGATTTTTGGACGAAGGCATGGATTTATGTTTTTTGGCATGTTTGGCGTTGCCTTAGTCAATATTATGCTATGGTCGCTGCCCTTAACTTTCCCGATATGGCTCAAATTTATCTGGTTTGTGGTGTTTATTCTGCTGTTTCAAACTTTTAACACAATTTTTCAAACGCCGTATCAAGCGCTTGGAGTGGAATTGGCCAGCAGTTATGACGACCGTTCCTCTTTGGAAGTTTATAAGACGATATTTTTTCTTATAGGAATGATAATTCCAACGGTATTGTTGGCCGTAATCTTTAAAGATAAGACTAATGTAGAGCAGTATCAAACTATGGCCTATATCGGCTCGTGCATTATGCTTATTTCCAGCGCTTTGGCGTTTATGGGAACATATAACCAAATGCCTCGGCTTAACATAAAAGCGCGCACCGGAAAAATTGAAAAGAAATCATTTGTTAATGTTTTCCTTGATTTTTTCAAATCGTTCAAGATAAAAAACTTTAGGGCTTTGGTTGTGGGATATTCTATATCGTTAATGAGCGCGGCGTTTTTGACATCTATAGGACTTCACTTTTTCCAGTACACTTTTGGTTTGGACTTTTTTGAAACCGCTATTATGTTAGGCGCGCTCTTTTTAATGACAATACTTTCCCAGCCTTTTTGGATGATTATATCCCGCAAAATTGAAAAAAAAGGCGCGCTTATTTTAGGAATATCAATCGGGCTTGTGGGCGTTCTTTATGAAAGTTTTATATTTGTTTCTTATTACTATTTTTATACTATAGGCGCAAGCAGTTTATTAGGTTATTTGATTGTAGGAATGCTTATAACAGGTTTTGGCGTAGGCGCTATATTTTCAATGCCAAACTCAATGATGGGGGATCTTATCGCGGTAGAGCAATATCGCACGGGCATTAACAAGACGGGAACTTATAATTCTTTTATGACATTCGCATACAAGCTCTCCCAAAGTTTTTCGGCGTTTTTGGCGGGCATTATGCTTGACATTATAGGCTTTGACGCAAGCAAGCAAATGAGCCAAACTGTATTCGCGTCTTTGGGCTGGTTGGTATTGGGCGGCGTTTTTTTGGTGCTTTGCATAAGCATTGTGTTTTTTGTCCAATATGGGATTACCAAGAAGGATGTCAAAGAAATTACTATCAAACTTTCTGAAGATTGATAATATAAAAAAGCAACCTCAAAAGAGGTTGCTTTTTTTAAAAGAATCCCGCTTATGCCGTCTGACGCTAATCTTTTACCCGCATTAAGCAGGTGGGTGAATTGACGCCGTTTTTGTCTTCCCCTGCTGTCTGATTTTTCAACCAGTGAAATTTCTGAGGCCTGACAGCAATCGGCAGTACACATTCTCCCTTTTTTATTCTGTGGGAAAAATTATGCGTCATAACAAACACAGCAGGAGTTAATATAATTTATGTCTTTGGTAATTGTATTATACTATAACGAATATTATTTAATCAAGAGCTAAACCGCTATTAACATAATCTTACAGCTAATTTTCTTTTTGGCGTTTTCTTTTCATTTTTATAATTATGATAACGAGTAAGATATTGACATAGATTTTCAGTATGATAAAATCAAAATAAACAAATAAAAAGGAAAAACATTATATATGCGACAAAACAACGGATCAAACTACTTTGCTAGACACCTAAACCGCTCGGTTTATAATATAGCGTTAATAGCTGTTTTTGGCGCTTTGATATTTGTTTTTACCGCTTTTGTCGCGTTTCCCGTTGGTATGGGATATGTCAATCTAGGGGATATTTTTATTTTTACAGCTTGTATGTTTTTAGGTTATTTCGCGCTCATACCCGCGGCGGTCGGCAGCGCTTTAGCTGATATTTTTTTGGGATATACTTTTTACGCGCCCGCCACCTTAATCATAAAAGGGTTAATGGCGGTTATTTTTTTACTTATAAAAGGCAAAAACCAATCCAACATCCGTATTTTAATAGGAATGATAACTGGCTCGGTTTTTATGCAAATAGGCTATACTGCCTATGAAGTGATATTGGCTGTTTTGGGAAATCCCCACGCAAGCGCGATCTCGGCAATTTTGGCGCCTCTTTTGATTTTGTCCAATTTTTCCCAAACATTATTTGGAGTCGCGGGCGGGTGGGTATTAATAAAGGTTGCGCAAAAGCTTAATTTATTTGACCGTATGAAAATAATAGCGTCAATAGAAAAGGAGAAACATGAATGAAACTGTATATTTTGGGATGTATGGGTCCTTATCCCGAAAAAGATTTGGCGTTAAGCGGATATTTAGTTCAGTCCCAAAACGCAAAAGTCTTGATTGATTGCGGCAGCGGAGTTTTGGCACAGTTGCAAAAATATACCCAAATAAAAACGCTTGACGCGCTTATCTTAACGCATTTGCATTTTGACCATATCTCCGATGTTTTTGTCTTAAAATATTATTGCATGGCGCATAATTTTAAGCTAGATGTTTATATGCCTCAAGAAGATAGTATGGAATATCGTTTGATATCTTCAGAGCCTGAATTTAATATTATTCATATTGAAGACGGCAAAAACATCAAGATTAAAGATATGGATATTAATTTTGTTGAGATGGTGCATCTCAAAAAGAATTTAGGCGTTAAAATATCGGACGGGCAGGCAACTTTGGCTTACACGGGTGACACGGTGCTTAATCCTAATCTAGATATTTTAACTGAGGGCGCCGATGTTGTGTTAATGGATTGCGCGTATCCGAGCGAATTCCATTTGCCGGAAATTCCGCACATGTCTTTGTATCAGGGCGCGAAATACGCTCAAGACAAACCTTTTAAGCTTCTTGTTACGCATGTAAAACCCGAAACCGATATTCAACAGGAATTGGACTGGCTAGGGCTAAACAGGGTCTATCAGGGCGATGTTTACGAGATAATACGGGGCGGTTATAAATTAAAAGATAGATGATATTAAATAAATATCAAGTATCTTTACAAAACAATAAACACATATGGCTTTCACATAAAAAAAAGGGCTGTAATTTTTACAGCCCTTGTTATTAATCTTCAAATTCATCCTTATATTCTTTGGGTGTGTATTTTTTCCTTTTGATTAAGCGTTTTTGTGTTTCTTGCTGTTTTTCCTCGGATGTGTCAACGCTTTCAGGTTCTTTTATAGTTTTTTCATCGGTCTTTTCTTGTTCTTTCTTTTTCTTATTTATAGCCTTATGGATAGTCAAACGACGGTCATAAGCGATAGAGCTTTTTTTGGAGCGCTTTAGGCGTTTGCCGATTACGGGTATGACATAATTAATTAAAATAGCTATAATGCACACTATCAATAAAATTGAGAACAAAATAAAAGGCAAAAGCCACCATTCAAAAGGCTTTTTATTCTCGTCTTCCTCGGGAGTTTGGGTCTCGTCCGAAGTTTGGCTCAAAACAGCCTTGGCGATATTGTCGGGTATTTGGTCTTTGTCTTCGCTTGAAAGCGCGGCTATGCCTTCGGCATAAGCGGTTTCATCTATCTTTTCAACGGTTATTTGGTCCACGACAACCAAACCAGAAGCCAATGCGGAAGGCTTTGTGTTATCGCCAAGCCAAATTTGAATATTATGCGTAATCGCGGATGAGCCCACATTGACAAAAAACTTATAATCTACAAAGTCATTATCGTAATTAAACTCGCGATATTCCGTATTTATATTTTCAAAATAATATTTATCGGCTTCCAAAATAATCTTTGCGCCTTTATCTTGCGGTATGTCAACAGTCTTAATTCTTACGGTTATTTGATAATAAGCATCCGTTTCATAGCTAATTGCGAAAGATTGTTTCATACCAAAAGCGGTAGGTTCGGGGCTATATATTACTAGAGCGTAGGGGGATAAATTATCTTTGCCAATCTTTGATTTGGATAATCCACCCAACGCCCACGCGTCATATTCGTTTAGGTTAATAATGCCCGCTTTTACAGTTTTTATATGCGTCAAAGGATTGATTGGCGTCCAATTGGACGGCGTTTTTA
>JAAZDJ010000062.1 GCA_012512255.1 Clostridiales bacterium
ACGCCATTGGCTATGACCTGAATACGCTCTGGGGTGAGCCTAAGCCTGTCTTGGTAATGGGAAGGCTTGTTTTGGGCGTTATCAAGGTCTTTTAAATTGGCGTCCAAAATTTTTCGGGAATTTTTGATTAGCTCGTCTGCTATATGTCCCAAAATCTTGTTTTTTTGGGCGGTGTCGTATCTAGCCAGCTCAAAGCTTGCCTTTTTTACCGCCGAACAAACGCTTAAAATAAAATCTTCCATATTAATCGCACCTTTTAATTATTATTTTTTAGGAATTATTCTTCGCTTACTTCTTCGGGCAACTCGGCGTTGTGGTAAACATTTTGGACATCATCGTTTTCTTCCAGTTTTTCAAGAAAGGCTTGGAACTTTTGGGCGTCCTCGCCTTCTAGCTTGACTGTGGTTTGGGGTATCTTGTCTAGCTCGGCGGACAAGATGTTAAGCCCCAGCCCTTCCAAGCCCTCTCTCATGCGCCCCAAATTGCCCGGGTCTGTCAAAATCTCGTATTGGTCGCCCTCGGGGAAAATTTCCTCGGCGCCCAAATCAATAGCTTGAAGCATTATTTCTTCGTCTTTTTGGGGCTCGTTTCTTTCGGCTATTACCACGCCTTTGGTGTCAAACATAAAAGACACGCAGCCCGTAGTGCCCAAAGACCCGCCGTATTTATCAAACAAATGGCGCATGTCTGCCGCTGTGCGGTTTTTGTTGTAGGTCAATGTGTCCACTATAACCGCGACCCCGTTGCCGCCATAGCCTTCGTATGTTATCTCCTCGTAATTGACGCTGCCTAACTCGCCCGCGGCCTTTTTGATGCTGCGGGTTATGTTGTCGTTGGGGATATTGTTGGCGCGCGCTTTGGCTATAATATCCCTTAGCTTAGGGTTGTTGGCAGGGTCCGTTCCTCCCAATTTTACCGCAACCGCTATCTCCCGTCCGATTTTGGTAAAGATTTTGGCTTTTTGGGCATCGGTTTTTTCCTTTTTGTGCCTTATGTTTGCCCATTTGCTATGACCTGCCATAACTTATAACTCCTTTTTTAAATTTTATATTAAAATTTTTATATTCAAAAATATATTCTTTTGAAATTAATGCGATTATATAATATTATAAACTTTTTAGGTAAAAAATCAAAATGCCTGCGCTGACGGCGGCGTTTAAAGACTCAATGTTTTGCATCGGAATTGACAAAAAGCGCTTGCATTTTTCTTTGACAGCTTGGCTTAATCCGTTGGCTTCGTTGCCTATCGCCAGCGCGAAATTGGTTTTTTGGGTATAATTTAGATAATTTTCGCCGCGAATGTCCGCGCCCAATATCTCGCAATTTTTGGCTATTGCATCCAAATAGTCGTAACCAATCTCGTAAATATTGACAAAAAATATGCCGCCCATAGCGCTTCTTACGGTTTTGGAGCTGTACGCGTCCGCGCAATTCAATAGATATATGTCTTTTATGCCAGCCGCCGCCGCCGCGCGGATAATCGCGCCTAGGTTGCCCGCGTCGCTTATATTGTCCAATATAAGACAATCTTTTCGCGGCGCTTGGGGCGCGCGGGACTGGTAACGCGCAGCCGCCAAAACGCCTTGAGGGCTTACCGTTTGGCTGGCGTATTCAAAGATGTTGTCGTCCAATATTACGGTCTTTTCGGCATACGGCAAAAATCTTTGGAATTCCTCGGCTTTGGACTTAGCGAGGGCTAAAATATTAATCTTAAAGCCCGCCCTTATACAGTCGTCTATCAGTTTATGCCCTTCGGCCAAAAAAAGCCCGTATTGTTTTCTAAATTTTTTGTTATTTAATTTTTTTAGCAGTTTGACTGTTTGGTTGGCGCGCGATTTGATTATTTCCATAATAAAAAATTAGCCCATAAATAATGGGCTGATGTTATTTTTATTTTATAGCGGCTTTTGCCTTCTCAACCAGCGCGGAGAACGCCGTAGCGTCGTTGACCGCCAAGTCCGCTAACATCTTGCGGTTTAGGTTAATGCCCGCGCTTTTTAGACCGTGCATAAAGCGGCTGTAGCATAGACCGTTGCTTCTTGCCGCCGCGTTTATGCGCGCGATCCATAGCTTCCTAAAATCCCTTTTCCTTAACCTTCTGCCGATATAGGCGTACATTAAGGATTTCATAACGGCTTGTTTTGCCGTTTTGTATAATTTAGACTTGCCGCCAAAATAACCCTTGGCTAATCTTAATACTTTCTTGCGTTTTTTGGCCGCGTTGACCGCTCTTTTTATTCTCATGTCCTAGCGCCTCCTTAACCTTGTATCATCTTCTTTATCGTGCTTGCTTGCGTTTGGCTCACATACGCTGTTTGACGCAAATTCCTTACGGTCTTGCGACGTTTTTTGGTTAGAATATGGTTTTTGCCTTGCTGACCTCTTTTCAGCTTGCCGCCGCCTGTTACTCTAAATCGCTTTTTGGCGCCGGTATGACTTCTCATTTTGGGCATGGTTATTAGTCCTCCGTAAATTTTACTTTGCTGCTTTCATAGGCGAGAGCATCATCAAAATGCTTCTGCCTTCTTTATACGCGTTTTTGTCCACCACTGCGACATCTTTCAAAAGCTCATAAAACCTTTTCATTACTTCTATGCCTTGGTCCGAAAACGCTTGCTGGCGTCCCCTCATCCTTATTGAGACCTTGACCTTGTCGCCGTTTTTCAAAAACTTGGACGCTTGGCGGGCTTTTGTTTCAAGGTCGTGTTTGTCAATAGTCATGGACAGCCATATTTCTTTTAATTCGCTTGTCTTTTGGTTTTTTTTCGCATCCTTTTCCCTCTTAGCCGCGTCAAATCTGTATTTGCCATAATCCATTATCTTGCAAACAGGCGGATTGGCGTTGGGAGCCACCTTTACCAAATCCAGATTTTTTTGGTCAGCCAGTTTTAAGGCTTCTTGCGTCGGCATTATGCCAACTTGTTTTCCGTCAACATCAATAACCCTTACTTCGCGGTCGCGGATTTTGTCATTGATTTCTAAATCTTTAAAAATACCCAACCTCCATATATAGTTATAAAATAGAGCAGGCAAAAATTACCTGCTCTCATTAGTCAATTAAAAAAATATTGACTCGGTTCGAGTAAAACCCAACCGGTGAGAAGCGATAACTTCTGCTTGCATTTGTTTATTTTATAAAAAATAGGTTTTTTTGTCAACAATTTTTTAGGAATTGTTTTTCCTTGTAATACCGTTCTTTTAGTTCGGTATATTTGGACATTAACATAAACAAATATCTTTGACGGGAAACAAAATCCATTTTTTCGTATTTTTCTTGGTCAATCAAGCATTTTACGGGGTTTATTATATCTTCGTTTTTATCCAAAATTTCGCATACTTTCTTATATAATATTTCATCCGAGTTGTTGACGCTGTTTATGGTGGCTTTGATTTCTCGGGTGTGCTTGTTTTTGTAAAACTGATCAATCATCTGGGAGGGTTTGCCTTCTTCCAAGGCCTTTTGGCGCGCCAACTCGCGCTCTTTTTTGATAGCTGTCCAGTAACCGCTCTTAAGCCGCGCTTTCGCGCCCGCCGCAAGCTTTCTTAATTCGCCCTTTTCTTTTTTTCCTCTCATAAATTCACGCCCCTTTTTTATATAATAAAAGACCAATATCCCTCTTTGGCGATCTTGGTCTTTTGTACAACTATCTAAAAAAGAAAACTATTTAATTTTTTATCTGGCTCTAGCCTTACGCTTCTTGGCCGCCTCTTTTTTCTTCTTGCGGCGAACACTGGGCTTTTCATAGTGTTCTTTGCGCCGAAGGTCGCTGATGATGTTGTCTTTTTGGCACTTCTTTTTCCAGCGTTTTATAGCGTCATCAATCGTCTCTTTTTCGCTGACCTTGACGGTTGACATGTATCCTTTCTCGACCTCCTTTCCGCAAACGGATAAAATCTTCCCAAAAAAACAAAATATAAACTTCATTTTTGGAGAAGTCTTTTTTATTTTATAATATCTCAATTAAATAGTCAAACAAATCTAAATATCTTTATATATTTTGTGTAAAATCGGGCCAGCCCAAAACCTGTCCGCCCATAATATGAATGTGCAAATGAAAAACGGTCTGGCCGGCGCTTTCGCCTTGATTGATTGTAAGCCTGTAACCGTCTTTTAGGCCTAGTTCGTCTTTTAGGGCGGCAATCTTGGACAGGATATAGCCGATATCTTCTTGGTCTTGGCCGCTCATTTGGTCCAAAAAGCCGTAATGGCTCTTAGGGACAGCCAATAGGTGAATTTTCGCCTTGGGCGCGATGTCCTTGAAGATAAGCATTTTATCGTCTTCGTATAATTTTTGGGAGGGTATTTCGCCTTTTATTATTTTGCAAAAGATACAATTCATATTTGCTCGCTCCTTATCGTTATTGTTTTTATTATACCAAAATTTACAAAACTATTCCAAAATCCCCAGCGCTCCTTCGCGGAATCTTGGGCCTATCTTGATTTTTATCAGCTCGCCCAGCGGCGCGCCTTGCGGCAAATACGCCTTAATATAGTTTTGGGTGTGTCCCGTCACATAGCCGTCCTCAGCCTGTTCGGCGATAACCTCGGCGGTTTTGCCCAGCTCGCTTTGCAAAAATCGCGAAAACAGCTTTTCGCGCAAGTTTTCCAAGTCTTTGGCCCGCGCGCGCTTGATCGCCTTGTCCACCTGGGGCATTTTGGCGGCGCGGGTGTTTGGCCTTATTGAGTAAGTAAAGATATGCATAAAGCTAAGGCCCGCCCTCTCCAGCGTGTTCATGGTCTCTTGGTGGTCTTGGTCGGTCTCTTGCGGAAAGCCCGCTATAATATCCGAGGTAATGGCCGCCCGCGGATAGTTTTTTCTTATTAGGTCGCAGGCGTCTATTATGTCTTGTTTTGTGTATTTCCTGTTCATATTTTTCAGGACTTGGTCGCTGCCGCTTTGTATGGACAGATGAAAATGCGGGCAGTAATTGCCTTCTTTCATGGCGTCTATCAGTTCTTGGGTGACCGCCTTGACGCCCAAAGAGCTTATTCTTATTCTGGGGCCGAGCTTGCCCACCCGCCTTATAAGGTCAATAAAATTAAGCCCGTTATAGCTATAATCCGACAAGTCTATGCCGCCTAAGACTATTTCCTTGGCTTTGCAATCCAATATTTCTTTGATTATGCTGTCAATGTCTCTTGAGCGGCTTCGCCCGCGAAGAAAGGGCACTATGCAATACGAGCAAAATTTGTCGCAGCCGTCTTGGACCTTGATATAGCCGCGCGTTCGGTTTTGGCGGGCCGGCTGGTCTTCGTATTGCTTGCTGATATATATGTCTGAAAATTTGCGCTCGCCGTTTAGGTATCTTCTGACGATATCCACCTTGCCGCCCAATCCGCCTATCGCCGCGACATTGTGGATTTCCAAAAAGCGTTTTGCCGAGCGTTGCGCGGCACAGCCCAAAATAATGACATCGGAATGCGGCGACACGGCGTTGACCCGCCTTGCCATTTGGCGCGATTTGCGCTCGGCCTCCGCGGTAACCGCGCAGGTATTAATGACATACAAGTCCGCCTTTTCAAAAGAGTCGCCCACCTCGTAGCCGTGTTCCTCCAGTATCTTGGCGACCGCGCCCGATTCGTATTGGTTGGTCTTGCAGCCCAATGTGTATACTACGGCTTTCATTGCTCTCCTTTTTTCATCTGGTCAAATTGATACATAACAATAGCGGCTACGCTTATCGCCGCCGTCTCCGCCCGCAAAATCCTGTCGCCCAAAGTCACGGTTTGGGCGTTTTGTTCTTTGGCTTGCTTGACTTCTTCTTGGCTAAATCCCCCCTCCGAGCCGATTATTATGGCTATCTTTTTGGGCTTGGCGGCCGCGGCAAGCGCGGTTTTTATGTCCGTTTGGTTTTCTAGCTCATACGGCATTAAAACATAATCATAATCTTTTAAGCGCGGTAAAATGTCCGAAAACTTTTGGGTCTTTTCTACCGTCGGGACTACCGCCCTGCCGCATTGCTTGGCGGCTTCTTGCGCTATTTTTTGCAGTCTTTCTGTTTTGACGATATGTTCTTTGGTTTGGGTGTATTGCGATAAAAAAGGAATTATGCTTTTTATCCCCAATTCCGCGCATTTTTGGACTATAAGCTCAAGTTTGTCGCCCTTGGGGACGGCTTGAAAAAGCGCGACATCTATACCGGCTTCGTTGTTGTTTTTTTGGCGGGATAGCCTTTTTAGAACGGCTTGGTTTTTTTTGATTTCTATTATTTGGCAAATATTATCATAGCCGTCGTTAAAACAGACGATAACTTGCTCGCCTATTTGGGCTCTTGTGACATTGACAAGATGATGATATTCTTGACCCTGCAATATAATGGTATCGTCATCGGTGTGTTGCGTAAAAAACCTTTTTGACATAAATTATCCTTTTTTGTATATAAGGCAACGCCAATCGTCCATTGATTTTTGGTCCATAAGCCCAAAATCCCCATAGGCCTTTTTTAAATCCAATAATCTTTGGTCTATTATCCCGCCCAAAACCAATATCCCGCCGCCTATTAGCCTTTCATAAAACAAATCCTTTAGGCTTATCAAAACATCGGCCGTGATATTGGCCAAAATGATATCGGCTGTTTGACTAACCTTGTCCAAAGTCCCATATATTATTTGGGCTTTATTAGTCATATTATTATGTTCCAAATTTTCTTGGGCCACTTTGATTGCCGATTGGTCGTTGTCTAGCATTATTGCTTTTTGCGCGCCCAGCTTTAGGGCGCAAATCCCCAATATTCCGCTGCCGCACCCGACATCCATTACCGTCTTGCCCTTCAAACCCATATCTTGCATCGCGTCCAGGCACATTTTGGTCGTCTGGTGCGAGCCCGTGCCGAACGCCATTGACGGATTGATATATACTATGGGCTTATCTGTCTTATAGCCGTCAAGCCAAGGGGGGACTATGGCGAGTTTTTTGAGCTCTATGGGCGCGAAAAATTTTTTCCACTCGTCGCGATAGGCGCTGTCGTCTTTTATGGCTACTTCAACGGAATATTCAAAATCGTCGTTTATGTTTTTTAGGCGTTTTAACTCGTCCAAATAGGGCTCAATGTCGCTATCGGGATAAAAATACGCCCTTATATAGACTTGGCCGTAAGTTTTTTTAAACAAGTCTTCGTCGGCATAATCCCAAAACCCGAAATTTGCCAAGTCTATACAGTCTTGCGCGTCCCAAATCGCGACGCCCCCGTAATTGTTTTCGCTCAATACCGCCGCCGCGATATCGGCGTATTTATAGGTGGTGATAACCGTCAACTCTTTGTACCGCATTTTTCTTAAATTATCTTACCACAAAAAAATAAAAAAATATATAAAAAAATAAAAGATTAAAAGATATAAAAAACGCTATAGGACGAATTGCCAAAAAATCAATAAGTCCGTTATTTTCAAAAAATCAAAAAATTTTCCGCTTTTTTTGCGGGTTTTTGACGCCTAAAAAAATTAATAGATGTAAAAAATTTAAAGCGCTTATTTCCATAATTATGGGAAAATCAGCTAAGATAATCTTTGGCTTTTTCGTATTGGTTGTTGCTTATGCTCTTGTGCAGGTTTTTGATAAGTTCTTTTTGGTCGCCCTTTAGGTTTTTGGGCAGCTCCACTATTACTTTGAGATACAAATCGCCATAGCCTTCGCGCCTTAGCATTTTCATGCCCTCGCCGCGTATCTTAAACACCGTGTTGGTTTGCGTGCCTTCGGGGACAGCCAAGGTGACATCGCCCTTTAGCGTCTTGATTTTGATTTTGTCGCCCAAGATGGCTTGGGTAAACGCTATGGGTATGTCGGCGTAAAGGTCATAGCCCTTTCTAGTAAACAGCTTGTGCGGCAGTACATTGACCGATATTATGAGATTGCCTCTTTGGGCGGTATCGGCCGAGCCGTTGCCCTCGCCCTGAACGGTCATAATTTGACCGTTGTCAATGCCCGCGGGGATATTGATCTTGATTGTGCGGTTTTTCTTGACCGCGCCTTTGCCTCGGCATTCTGGACAGGTTTGTTTGATTTTTCTGCCCGTGCCTGAGCAGCTTGCGCATGTGCGGGTATTGACCATGCGCCCAAAAAGCGTGTTTTGGGCAAATTGAACTCTGCCTGAGCCGTTGCATTCCGGACAGGTTATGTATTCCGAGCCGTTTTTGGCGCCCGTGCCGCGACAGTCTTCGCAGCGCTCGGCGCGCGGAATGGTTATATCCTTGCTAACGCCAAAAAAAGCTTCCTCAAAGGTCAAGGTAATGCTTATGGATATGTCCGAGGGACGCCTTTTGGGACGCTCAAAAGAGTCCCCCGTAAACATATTGATTATATCCTCAAAAAAGCCGCCGCCTGAAAAGCCCGTGGAAAATCCGCCAAAATTGCCAAAGTCAAACCCGCCCATGCCGGGGTCCGCCGTTCCGAACCTATCGTAATTGGCGCGCTTTTGGGGGTCGCTTAATATTTCATACGCTTCGTTGACTTCTTTGAATTTTTCGGCGGCTTGCTTATCGCCCGGGTTTAAGTCCGGGTGATATTTTTTGGCAAGCTTCCGATAGGCCGATTTTATCTCGTTTTCGGTAGCGTTTTTGGATACGCCTAGTATATCGTAATAGGATTTTGCCATTTAACGCTCTTTTTTAGGTATATTTTTTTTACGCGTCTTGGCCGGGCGCGTCTTGGATATCGGGATTGATTCCGTCGCCGCTGGAAGCGTTAGCTCCGGCCTGCTGATAAAACCTGGTAAATATCTCAGAGGTGTGTTTTTGGGTTTCGTCCAAAGCCGCTTTGATTTTGTCTTGGTCGTCGCTCTTTAAGGCTTCTTTTAAGTCCTCGGCGGCTTTTGTAAGCCTTTGCTTTTCGTCTTCGCTTATCTTGTCGCCGTTTTCCTTGACAAATCTTTCTATGCCGAACACAACGGTATCGGCTTGGTTTTTGAGCTCCACAAATTCTTTTCTCTTTCGGTCTTCTTTCTCGTATTTTTTGGCGTCTTCAATAGCTTTTTGGATTTCTTCCTCGGATAAATTGGAAGAAGCCGTGATAGAGATTGACTGTTCTTTGCCCGTGCCTTTGTCTTTGGCCGTGACATGCACGATACCATTGGCGTCAATATCAAAGGTAACTTCTATTTGAGGCACGCCTCTGGGCGCGGGCGGAATGCCCGTAAGCTCAAACCTGCCCAATGTCTTATTATAGGCGGCCAATTCCCTCTCGCCCTGCAAAACATGGATGTCAACCGAGGGCTGATTGTCCGTGGCCGTAGAAAAGATTTGGGACTTGCGGGTGGGAATGGTTGTGTTCCTTTCTATTATCTTGGTGAATATTCCGCCCATGGTCTCAATTCCCAATGAAAGCGGGGTAACATCAAGCAATAAAACATCCTTAACCTCGCCCGCCAATACGCCCGCCTGAATCGCCGCGCCTAAGGCCACGCATTCGTCGGGGTTAATGCCCTTAAAGGGCTCTTTGCCCGTAAATTTCTTGACGGTTTCTATTACCGCGGGGATGCGGGTAGAACCGCCCACCAGTATAACCTTTTCTATCTCGTTGATAGAGATGCCCGCGTCTTCTATGGCCCTTTTCATAGCCGCCAAAGTCTTTTCGGTCAAATGCGCGGTCATCTGCTCAAACTTGGCGCGCGTAAGCTCGTAGTCTATATGCTTAGGGCCGTTGCTGTCTGCCGTAATAAAGGGCAGGCTGATATTGGTCTTTAGAACGCTGCTGAGTTCTATCTTGGCTTTTTCGGCGGCGTCTTTTAGCCTTTGCATGACCATGCGGTCTTGGCTAAGATCAATACCGTTTTCTTTTTTGAATGTGTCTATTATCCACTTTATAATCTCGTTGTCATAGTCGTCGCCGCCCAATTTGTTGTCGCCGGCGGTCGCCAAAACCTCAAACACGCCGTCGCCTATTTCCAATATGGACACATCAAAAGTTCCGCCGCCCAAGTCATAGACCAAAATCTTGGCGTTTTTTTCTTTGGCTTTGTCCAAGCCGTAAGCCAAAGAGGCCGCCGTCGGCTCGTTGATTATCCTCAAAACTTCCAGCCCCGCGATTCTGCCGGCGTCTTTGGTCGCCTGACGCTGCGAGTCCGAAAAATAGGCGGGAACGGTAATGACAGCTTGGGTTATTTTTGTCCCCAAATAACTCTCGGCGTCGGCTTTTAGTTTTTGCAAAATCATTGCCGAGATTTCGGGGGGCGTAAACTCCTTGTCGTCTATTTTTATCTTTCTATTCGTGCCCATGTCCCTTTTGATAGAGAGTATGGTCCTCTCGGGATTGGCTATCGCCTGTCTTTTGGCTATCTGGCCTACTAACCTCTCGCCGTCTTTGGTAAAACCTACTACCGACGGGGTAGTCCTTGAGCCCTCGGAATTAGGAATAACGGTCGGTTCGCCGCCTTCCATAACGGCGACGCAAGAATTGGTAGTTCCAAGGTCAATTCCTATTACTTTTGCCATATGTCATTTATCTCCTTTTTAGCTTACAAATTTTTTATATTAATATATTATTCGGCTATTTTGACGCTTGCGTAACGCAATATCTTTTCGCCCAAACGATATCCTTTTTGTATAACTTCCACGACCGCGCCGGCTTTCGCGCCTTCTATCTTGACGCGCTCTACGGCGCTGTGGAGATTGGGGTCAAATTCTTGTCCTTGCGCCTCAATCTCTTTTACCTCAAAGTTTTTTAAGACATCTTGTATCTGGCGGTATATCATCTGCACGCCGCTTGCCGTGGCCTGGTCTTTTATCATGCCCAAAGCGTGCTCTATCACATCCAAGATTTTGATGACTTCTGTAATAACCTCGCAGCGCCCCTCCGTTTGCGCGGCGCTGATACTGTCGGCGTTTCTTTTGCGGAAATTGTCAAACTCCGCCTGAAGATTGACCAGCCTTTGAGCCAGCGCGTCGGCTTTGGCGCGTTCCCTTTGGGCTTGCTCTTGCGCCTGGATGATTTGGTTGTTTAGGCTTTGCATATGGTCGTCAAAAGCCTTTATAGCCGCGAGCTGCTCTTGGGTCATCTGGATTTCTTGCTCGGCTAAGCCGTCTTGCTTGGATTGTCCGTTTTTGGCTTGTTCGGCTTGCCCGGTTTTTTCGCCCTGCCCGTCTTGCCCGGATTTTTGGTCTTGTTCCGTTTTTGAGGCTTGGCCCTCCGCGCAATCGGGCTCGTCGCAATCCGCGCAGTCGCAAACATCCTGGCAGCAATCCTCAAAATTCATTTTTAGGTCGTCATTTTTGGTCATTTAATCCTCCAAATTAATAAAGCGGTTTTTGGCTTATTAGTTTTATTCTTGCTTTTCGTCTATATAATTAGTTTTATTCTTGCTTTTCGTCTATATAAATATTAACTCGTTTCTTTATGCTGTCGTTGATTGTTTTGCCAATATAATCAAGAACGGACACGACTTTGGAATAGTCCATTCTGATAGGCCCTATCACGCCCGCTTGGCCGATGTTTTTGCCGTTGATTATGTAATTGGCCGTGACAATGGCGCATTCGGGCAAGGACTCGTACCGCTCGTCTTTGCCTATGCGGATATTAAGCTCTACATTGTCCGTGGCCTTTAAGACCGGGATAAGCTGTTCTTTGGCTTCAAGCATGGCTATGATTGACTTGGCTTGCTGGACATTGCTGTATTCGGGCTGCTCCAAAAGCTTGGACGCGCCCTCCAAGACAAAGTCCTCCACGCTCGCGCGCTCGTAATATTTTTTGATTATGTCTATTATGGCGTCAAAAATTTTTTGATAGCCTTTTAGGGCGGAATTAATAATCTTGTTGGGTTTCATAACCTGGGCGATCTTCTTGCCGCCGAACACCTGCAAAGACAGCTTGCTGACAGCGTCAAAATAATTGTCGTCCATCTCTTCTTCTAGATTGACAATGGCGTCTTTTAGCACGCCTAGGTTGGTGACGACAACGACCAAAGCCGTTTTGGCTTGGAGTTTTACAATCTTGATATTCTCTATGACAGCTTCGGATATATCGTTCACAAACGCCAAAGACGTGTAATTGGTGACTTCGCTTATTACCTTGGCGGTCTTTTTTAAAACATCTTTTAGCTGAAGCATTTGTTGGTTGAAATGGCTTTTTATTAAGTTTAGCTCGGTTTTGGTTAATTTTTTGCGCGGCATAAGTTTTTCCACATACAGCTTGTAGGCTTCCTTGGTGGGAATTCTGCCGGAGGACGTATGCGGTTGATAAAGATAGCCCATCTCTTCCAGCGCCGCCAGCTCGTTGCGTATGGTAGCCGAACTGATCTCGGGCATGTGCCGGACTTGGATATCCGCGCTGGATATAGGCTCTGCCTGATTGATATAATCCTCAATGATTGATTTTAAAATCTTTGCCTTTCTGGCGGTCAAATTGGGCATGGTTTTTGGTTTTTTTTGGTTTCTCTTTTATTAATTATACACGTTTTAGCACTCGTTTATACCGATTATTAGCAGTCAAAGTCAAAGAGTGCTAAATTAATACTAACATTATTAACAACCATTTGTCAATTAAAAAAATATAAAAAGTTTGGCAAAAAAATTATGTAAAAGATTATTATTAAAAAAATAAAATATTATGTTATAATGATAAAAGGTAAATTTTGCAAAAAATTAAAATACGGGAGGAAAATTATGAAGCTTGCTGAAAAAGTCGCAATAGTCACGGGCGCCGCATCGGGAATAGGCAAAGCCATAGCGCAATTATTTGCCGAAGAGGGCGCTAAGGTTATCGTATCCGACATTAATATTGAGGAAGCCGAAAAAGTGGCCGAGCAAATCCGCTCGCAAGGCGGCCAAGCCGAAGCCGTAAGGACCGATGTCTCCAAGGAAGAGGACGTTGCCAATATGGTTGATTTGGCGCTTAAGATTTATAAGACGGCGGATATTTTGGTCAACAACGCAGGGGTAATGGATAACTTTGAGCCCGCCGCCGACATTACCGACGCGCAATGGGAAAGAATATTTGCCGTCAATACGACCTCTGTTATGAGAACGACTAGGAAGGTGCTGCCGATATTTTTGGAAGCCTCAAAAGGCGTTATAATTAATATAGCCTCCATAGGCGGATTATGCGGCAAAGTCGCGGGAACGGCTTACACCGCGAGCAAATTCGCGGTAATCGGGTTCACAAAAAGCACGGCGTATATGTATGCCAACAAGGGCATAAGGTGCAACGCGATAGCGCCCGGCGCGGTTAAGACCAATATTCAATCCTCTATGAGCACTATAAACCAATTTGGCGCCTCGCGCACGCAGCCCGCGCTTCAAACCAATCCGCGCTTTGGCGAGCCGATGGAAATCGCTAAAGCCGCTTTGTTCTTGGCTTCTGATGACTCAAGTTTCGTAAACGGCGCCGTTTTGGTCGCCGATTCGGGTTGGACGGCGTAAAAGGCGACGGCTAAATTAAACAAGGCGATAGTTAAATCGCCGATAGCCGCCCTAGTTTTAACGGGCGGCTATTTTTTTATAAACACCGCCATTTATAGTTTTAGCGCCGCCGTCAATAAAAAATTTTGGGCGGTTATTGTTTTTTAAAAAAACACGGCAATTAAATAAACATAAAAAAAACATAAAAAGCCTATAATCAAAACAACTATTTTAAAACATCAAAAAAAATTTAGGCGCTGGACTATGTAGTTATTATGAAATGGCTATTTTTTAATTTTACTTTTGGGCATTTATGCGGCCATATTTACTTGGCTTTGCAGTCTTGGCAATAGCCGTAGATATCCAGTCTATGTTCGGTTATTTCAAAATTTTTGGGAAAAAGGCGTTTTTCTATATTTTCTAGGGGGCAATAGTCAACGGGTTGAATTTTTTTGCAGCCGAGGCACATCAAATAATGTATATGGCGCTGTTTTAACTGGTATAGCGTCCGGTCGCTGCCCTCAAAGCTCAGCGAACGGATTAGCCCGCTGTTCTTTAGCGCGTCCAATGTCCTGTAAACCGTGGAAAGATTGATCGGTCTGCCGCTTTCCAGGCAATGCCGATAGATATCTTCCGCCGAAAGCGGACGCGAGCTTTGCTGAAAATATTTTAGGATTTGGCATCTGTGTTTTGTGGGCTTTAAGCCCTTGTCTATAAGTTTTTGTTTGCATTCTTTCATAGAGTTTTCCTATTGGTTTTTGGTTTTTTGATTTTTTGGCAAATGGTTTTGATAACTAAGACAGCCAAAAAGCTGAATACGCCTATCAGCGCTATGATCGCGCCGGGCTTAAAACCTTGGTAAAAAGACAAAAACAATCCCGTTACGGTAAACGCCGCCGCGAATATTATAGCGTAAATAATCGTTTGCAGATAGCTTTTGGAAATTTGCATAGAACAGGCCACGGGCAAGACGATTAGCGACGAGACCAACAGCGCGCCCACGATTTTTGCGGCAAGCGCTATGGAAACGGCCGTAAGAATTGTAAAGATTATGTTGACGGTTTGGACCTTGACCCCCGCAAGGCGCGCGCCTTGTTCGTCAAAGGCGATATAAAACAATTCTTTGTATAGCAATATAAAAACAGCCAACACGAGCGCGCCCAAACCCGCTATTAGATAAAGCTCCAAGTCCGTTATGGCTATTATGCTTCCGAACAAAAAGCTGTCAAAGCTGGCGGGAGTTTTCACATAATCGGATAAGACGCCCGCCAGCCCAATGCCTAGCGACATTATTATGGCTATTGACATTTCTGAATATCGGGGCAACCTTTTCCTGATGCTTTCTATGCTCAAGGCCGCCGCAACGCATACTATCATAGCGCCTATCATGGGGTTAATATTAAAGATTAGGCCCGCCGCCACGCCCGCCAACGAGGTATGCGAAAGCGCGTCGCCTATCATAGACAGGCGTTTTAGCGCGATAACCACGCCTACGCAGGGGATTATTACGGCTATGATTATACCCGCCAAGAAAGCCTTGCGCATAAAAATATATTCAAATATTTCCATTGTCCTCCTCTGGCATTGTATGTTTGTGTTTGTATTTTTGCTCGAGCAGCACTTGCTCTTTGGTAAGGTATAACAAGCTGCCCGCGCCCAAGCACAAAATCCGCGAGCAATACCGCGCGGCGCATTCTTGGTCGTGGGTAACTATCAATACGGTCTTGCCCTCTTGGGTTGTTTTTTCTTTTAGGATTTGGTAAATATGCTCTGTGGTTTGGCTGTCAATGCCCGTAGTGGGCTCGTCCAAGATAAGCAAATCGCAATTGCTTGCCAGCGCTTTTGCCAGCATAACGCGTTGTTTTTGCCCGCCCGAGAGCTTGCCGACAAGGCTGTGCGCGTAGTCTTGCATCCCTAGTTTTTCCAGCGCTTTTAGCGCTTGTTGTTTTTTGTTTTTGGACGGTGCGCCGTAAAGCCCTAAGCCGACTATCTCTATGGCTTTGGCGGGGAAGTTGGAACAAAGGCTTACGCTGTTTTGGGCCACATAGCCTATGCGGTTGTAGTCTTTGAAACGCTTTATGTCTTGCCCGAAAAGCTCTATTTGTCCTTGGTCGGCTTGCAGCTGCCCAAGCAAAATTTTCAAAAAGGTGCTTTTGCCCGAGCCGTTGGACCCCAAGATAGCGACAAACTCGCCTTGGCGCAAATAAAAGTCAAGGCGTCTTAAGACGGTATGCGCTCCGTAAGAAAAATAAAGGTTGTTGACTTTGACGATGTCTTCCATTTATGTTAATCCGTTTTGATTATTTAGCGCGTATTTTATGGCGGCAAGGTTATCCCGCATTATCTTAAAATAATCGTCGCCTTTTTCCAAATCCTCTTGACTTAGACTTTCCAAGGGGGTAAGGATTTTTATCTCAACTTGAACGCCCTTGTCAAAAACCTCTGTCGCTAAGGCTTGGGCTAAATTTTGGCT
>JAAZDJ010000063.1 GCA_012512255.1 Clostridiales bacterium
CAATGCAAATCATTGTTTAGGTCCAAGCCGTCTTCTTCGTAATTTTGGGCTATATAGGCGTAGTTAATATGATGCTTAAAAATATATGACGAATAATTTTTTGTTTTTAGATCATTCAAAAATCTATCATACAGCAAATCAAACATTGGCTTGATGGTTTGATAATAAACTTCGGTAACTTGCGGGTTTTTGTAAATCAGCTCATAGTTTTCATCCATAATATCTTGCATTTTTTGATAGACTTCTTGGTCCATTGTAATATAGTCTTTGTCCAAGCTGTTGTTTATAATACTGTCGGTAATTTCTTTTATGATTCCCCTATTGGTTTGAGTATAGATTTTGGCGCCATAGTCTTCGCCCAAAACCTTAAAGACATCCTGCCTGTCCTTGCCCAAATAAGCTATTATATCGCTTATTCTTACTACGCAGCCCTCCAAAGTGCAGGGAACAAGGGATGATGAATAGTCGGGGTCTGTATAACAGCGCTCAACCATCTCGTCAAACTTTTCAAAATCATAAGGCCGCGAGGGCTTATAAATATCTTTGGGCTTTTCGCCGTTATGGCACAAAATCCCGTCTAATGTTTGCAAGCACAAATTTGACTTGGTGATTTTGTCCAATACCCTAACGCTGTGGACGTTATGGTTAAAATACCTGCCGGTATGCTTGTGGTAATTTTGGTTTAAAAATTCCTCGCCCTTATGCCCAAACGGCGTATGCCCTATGTCGTGCCCTAGGGCTATGGCCTCTAATAAGTCCAAATTTAAAGACAAAGCCTGCCCAATGGTGCGGGCTATGCGGGAAACATATTGAATATGCTGTCCGCGCCTTGTTATATCGTCGTTTTTGTAAAGCGAAAAAACTTGGGTTTTGTCAACATAACGGTTATAAAAAAGATTGTGGATAATCCTGTCCGTATCAACAATATACGGCGTCCGATAGACGCTTTGACTGCCGCTAGGCTTTCTTCTTATGGCTTCAAAGTCCTTAGCGGCGTAAGTTGAATACTGGTTGTTTCGGCGCTCCGCCTTAGCCTTTAGCTTATTTTTTACAAAATCGCTTAAACCTTGGTTCATTGAACTTTATCCAAAAAATATATAAAAAAACGGTTTTTATTTAGTGTATCAAAATAAATAAAAACATGCAATATCTAATGTTTTTGACGCTACATTAGGAATAACATTAATAAATTATTTTTAAAAAATTAAAACCGCTCTTTTTCAGAGGGCTTGCTTGGACATTTCTTTTCTGAGCCTAAAGATAATTTTCTTTTCCAGTCTTGAGATGTAAGATTGGGAGATGCCCAGCATATCGGCCACTTCTTTTTGGGTTTTTTCGGTCTTGCCGCCCAGCCCGAATCTTAGCTGCATTATTATTTGCTCGCGGTCGTTAAGTTTTTTTATGGCTTGCCACAAAAGGTCGTTTTCTACCGATGTTTCTATATTTTTATACACAAGGTCGGATTCCGTTCCCAATATATCGGACAGCAAAAGCTCGTTGCCCTCCCAATCCACATTCAAGGGTTCGTCCAGCGAGATTTCGCTTTTTAGGCGGACTATGCGCCTAAGATACATCAGAATTTCGTTTTCTATGCAGCGGGAAGCGTAAGTCGCCAGCTTTATTTTTTTGCTCACATCAAAGGAATTGACGGCTTTTATAAGCCCTATCGTGCCCACGCTTATTAAGTCTTCAACCTCTACGCCCGTGTTGTCAAATTTTCGGGCTATATAGACGACAAGCCTTAAGTTCCGCTCTATCAGCTTGGATTTAATTTCCTGGTCGCCGGCTTCCAGTCTTTCCAACGCCGCGCGCTCTTCCTCTATGTCCATAGGCAGCGGCAAAGATTCGCTGCCGTATATGTAATTTAAGTAATTTTCGCATTTTTTCCCAAACAACTCTTCCAAGATTTTGGACACCAAATTAACTAAAAACATAACGACCTCCAATGTATTTTTATAAAAAATTTATATTAACGCCGGATGGATAAGCGCTTCATAAGTTTGTCCTCCGATAACATTTTGAGCAAATCCAAGCATTACATCATATATCGTATTCACTTTATCGCCCGAATATATCAAAATTTTGTCTGGTTTTATAATTAATATTTGGCTTGTGTCCGAGGCTGTTCCGTATTTGATAATTTTCGCGCTTTTTATTTTGGGTTTTTGGCCCTGGGCAAGACTAACAATACTTTCGTCGTTTAAAAGAGAGTAAAGCGTTTTTTGATTGACCACTACTACGGGCAGATTGCTGTCGGGGTCATAAAGATTATTGCCGCTGTCTATCAGCCCGTTAAGGCTGATGGATTTATCTTGGTAAAAGATTTGTATTTTTCTTATAAACGGCTTTAAATGCTTGGCGCGGCAGGTCGCAATAAAAAACCTAACAGCGAAAAACACTGCCAAAACTATGCTCGCTATAATTACGCCTATAGGATAGTCGTTATAATAATTAATTTTAAATGCGCTGTTAATATCCCGCCCTAAAATATATAATACGGCTATGCTCATTCCGCCCAAAAAAAATGTAACGCCCAAAAAGGTCGCAAAAACCAAACAAAATTTTTTTATTTTTGTTTTTTTCAAAATTATCAAACAAATTAGCCCCCCGCTTACGGCTTTTAGGAGAACCAATAAAATATTATGGATATTAATCAATGGAATCAAAACCGCGCAAAATGTTCCAAAAATCGACGCCAAAATAATACGATGCCGAATTATGTTTATATGCAAACATTTGGAGGTTATAATCAAAATCGCGAGCGTGATAAAAAAATTGTCTAAGATTACATATTCTATGTAAACTTCCATAGTCTGATTATATATGCCCAAAATTAAAAAATATTTCGCTCTTTGTCAAAAAAAACATACAAAAAAAGACCAAGATTTTTTCTTGGTCTTTTTAAGGCTATTTTATATTTTATTATTTTTTAAAATGTTTTTTTATCCAAAGCGGGATATCGTCGTTATCGGGGTCGGGATTGATTTTGGATAAGAAAGTTTCAGCCGCCGAGTTTTCGGGCTTTTTGAAAGGCTCCAGCGCAATTTTTTTGTCGGATTGGGCGCTGTAAAAGCCCGTCTTGCCTGAGGGCACATAAGAAGAAACCGATTTGTCAAAGCCCGTGGCGATTATGGTTATCACTATCTTGCCGTTTAAAGAGGCGTCCAGACCGGCGCCAAAAATAATATTGGCGTTTTTGTCGGCGACTTCTTTCACAAGCTCAACGGCCTCGTTTACTTCGTCAAGCGTTATATCCATCCCGCCAAAGATATTAATCAATACGCCTGTGGAGTAATCTATGGTGGTGTCAAGCAAGGGGCTGTAAACCGCTTTTTTGACCGCGTCAATGGTGCGGTTTTCGCCGCTACCCTCGCCTATGCCCATATGCGCCATGCCTTTGTCTTTCATTATGGTCAAGACATCGGCAAAATCCAGGTTGATAAGGGAAGGCACTACGATAAGGTCGGTTACGCCTTGAATGCCCTGCCTTAACACGTCGTCGGCGTATTTAAACGCTTCTACCATGGGCGTGCCTTTGGGGAATACTTGCAGTAGTTTGTTGTTGGGCACTATTAATAGGGTATCCACTACTTTTTTTAACTCTTGTATGCCCTTTTCGGCGTTTGCCATGCGCACGTTTCCCTCAAAGCTGAAAGGCTTGGTAACGACGGCTATGGTCAAGATGCCCTTTCTCTTGGCTATCTCGGCGATAACGGGAGCAGCGCCCGTGCCCGTGCCGCCGCCCATGCCCGCCGTGATAAACACCAAGTTGGCGTCCGATATCAGTTCTTCTATGGCGTCCCTGCTCTCTTCTGCCGCTTTCCTGCCGATCTCCGGGTCCGAGCCCGCGCCCAAGCCCTTGGTAAGCTTGGCGCCGATTTGAAGCACGATATCGGCCTTGGACATCCTAAGCGCCTGTAAGTCCGTGTTGATAGATATAAACTCAGCGGACTTTATATCTACCGCTTTCATTCTGTTTATTGCGTTGCCGCCGCCTCCGCCTATTCCTAGCACTTTGATTTTGCATACAGGAGCGGTCAAATCGTCAAAATTGGCCATAAATTTTTTTATCCTCCGTAAAACGACCTATTTGGTATGAGTCAGCGCAAGATCCAGCAATCCTGCGATTTGGGAAAACTGCGGTTTGTCAAGCATAGGCACCGAGGGTTTCAAAATCTCTATGCTTGTTCCCAATACTTTTTCAAAAATATCTTTTGCCCCGCGCATATTGCATATTTCGCCGCCTGTTAGATAAACCGAAGTATACTCGTCAAAATGAATAGCAGCCTTTTCAATGTTTTCGGCGATAGTTTCAGCCATATTATACAAGCCTTCTATTACCAGCTCATTGGCCTTTTTTGCCGATACCGCGGCTGAATACTCGTCAATAATATATCTCTCGTTGTCGCTCGGGTCCAAAGTCAATACTAGCTGTTGTTTTAATGTTTCGGCTTGGCTGTAAGTTATATCAAGCCCTTCCATCAAAATCACTGTTAAAAATCCGCTGCCCGAGGCAAAGTTTTGTAACGATGTTATGCCTTCGCCTTGGGCGCAAACAACGCTGGACGCAATATGTCCAATATCCAATATAACCGATTTTTTTTCGGCCGCCTTGTCCTCTATTAGATATAAATACTGGCACAGCGGCGAGCCCAAATATATCGCGTCGCTAATGCCCGCAGTCTCCAAAATAGCGTTTATTATTTCTATAAAAACTTTTTTGGCGTAAATATAGCTAACTTTGGCGCTTATTTTGGAGGTCTTGCTTTTGGGGTATTTCAGGGTTTTGAGCCCGTCCGCCTCAAAATACACGGGCGAACGGTTAATGAGCTTATACTCGCGGCTTAACACGGTCGCGCCTTCGTCAAAAAGCCTGTCTATATCGGACGGTTTTATTGCCTTGGGGCGCGGAAACGACAAATTAACATCTTTTATTAAACATTCTAAAAAATCCGCGGGAACGCCCACGAATATTTTGTCAATAGGGTTGCTTTGGCTCTTTACGGCGTCAAAGGCTTCCAAAACGCTGTCGGCTAGTTTTCTAGGTTCAACAAATTCGCCGTTTGTGTATCCGTCGTAAACCGCTTCCCCCGCGCCGCTTATGCTAAAAGTGTTATTGACGCTCCTGCTTCCGATCAATACCGTAATATGAGAAGAGTCAATTGACAATATCGCCGCTTTGTGTTTGCTCATTAGTTTCCTTATGTATTTTTATTATCTTAATTATATATTGAAACAAGGTTTTAAGTCAAGATTAAATGTTGACAGTAGTATTATATATAAGGCTTTAAAACTCAATTTCTTCGGGTCTGTATGAGGCTTTTAGGTTGCCTTCATGGTCGGTATAAGCGCAAATCACGCCGTTCGCGCGGTAAAGCGGCGTATGGTTATACAGCGAAAACGCTATCTGGACTTTTTCTTGAAGCCTGTTGGTATAACTTAAATGTATGAAAACTCCCGAGGTTGTTTTTAGGTATATGTCGTTGCTTTTTCTGAAATAATAAATTTTTTGGATCAAATCAAAATACTCTTGCCCTATATTTTTAACGCAGCAGAAAAGATTAATAAGGTCGTTTTGGGCTGTTTTATGCATTAAAAGCGCGCGCCCTTTTTGCGCGGCGCCCATATCAATATCGTCTTGGGCAAATAACTCGCTTAGGTTAACGGGTCGGGTATTGATTATGTCTATAACGGTAAGCTCTTCGCTGATTATATAAAACACATTTTCATATTTTATGTAACAAGCCTTGGCGCGTTTTTTGGCGTGGATTACAAGTTTGTCGGGGAATTTTCTTTCTAGTTTTATTACCTTTACCTCGGGAACGCTCTCAGTGATTTTTTGTATTATCTTGGACTCGTCAAGAAAAAAAATGCTTTGGGGCTCTATTTGGGCGCTGTCTTTGACTTTTTTGCATAGCGGCGCGTCGTCGGCGTTTATGATTATCGCCGAGATGTTTTTTACGCTAAAGACCGTGCTGTTTAGAGTTATCATAACAGCCAAAAAGGTCAAAATAGAAAATAAAATTATCAGCTTTTTTCGCAAATTTTCTCACCCCGATTGGCATTATAAAATAAAAAAAGCCGATAATTTTATAAAAAAATGACCTATAATGGATATTTTTTAATATTTTTATGAAAAAACCGAAAAATTCCCTTAGCCGTAATAACCCAAATCATATAGGACATTTTTGCGCTTGCGCCAGTCTTTTATGACTTTGACATACAAGGTCAAGAACACTTTTTTGCACAAAATGAATTCCAGCTCCTCTCTGGCTTTGGAGCCTATCTTTTTGAGCATTGAGCCTTTTGAGCCTATTATTATGCCTTTATGGTTGTCTTTTTCGCAAATTATTAGCGCGTCTATCTCCGCTATATTGCCGTCTTCGTATCTTTCAATTTCAACCGCCACGCCGTGCGGTATTTCTTGCTGCAGGTAAAACATCGCCTTTTCTCTTATGATTTCGGATATGCGCTCGGTTATGCTTTGGTCGGTTATTTGGTCTTGGGGATAAAAGAACACATCGTCTTTTATATATTTTTTTAACACATCTATCAAAACATCAATGTTTTTTCCTTTTAGCGCGCTAATCGGCACTATTTCGCTTATATGCTCGTAATGCCTTAACTCGTCAATCATAGACAATACTTGGTCAGGCTTGGCTATGTCGGTCTTGTTGATTGCCGCTATGACGGTGGCGTCCTTGTATTTTTCTATTATTTCTTTGTCCGCGCATGTTAAGCCGTCTGTGGCGTCAAACACAAGCAATATTATGTCGGTTTCTTCGGACGCGGCTTTTACTTCTTTCATCATGTATTCGCCCAAAACATTTCTGGACTTAAAAACGCCTGGGGTGTCCGTAAATACCAATTGGGTATCGCCCTGAGTCAATACTCCCGTTATTCTTCGTCTAGTGGTCTGGGGTTTGGGCGTCACTATGGCTATTTTTGTTCCTATAATGGCGTTAAGCAAGCTGGACTTTCCCACATTGGGTCTGCCCAAAATTGCGACAAATCCTGATTTCATTAGATACTACTTCACCTAAATTTTTTATATTTTAATTTGTTTGATATTGTAACAGATTAGCTTTTTTATGTCTATGTTTTAACTTGGCGGGTTTTAAAGCAATTTTTGCCAATTTAACCTTAATGTTGTTAAAATTAATATTGATTAAGATTATAAATTTTAATATAATAATATAATATAGATATTCCATTTAGGCAATAAATTCCATTTAAGGTAATAAAGTTTGTTATACCGCGGCGAAGAAATATCCATAAAATTAAAAAGAACCTTTGATAAGGCTTTTCAGGGCGACGCTTCCGCCCAAGTTAAGATTGGCAATTGCTATTATAACGGCGAGGGAGTAAAACAAGATTATGAAAAAGCCGTATATTGGTATACCTTGGCCGCAAAACAAGACAATAAAGAAGCCCAGCTCCGTTTAGGCTTATGTTATAAAAACGGGCACGGCATCGCCCAAAATTATCAAAAGGCGCATGACTGGCTCAAATTAGCCGCGATTTCTGGCGACGCTTTGGCGCAATTTCATTTGGGTATTTTATATGAATTCGGGCTGGGCGTAGAGAAAGACATAAACAAGGCTCTAAAATGGTACAAGCCCTCCGCCCGTCAAGGTTATGTCGATGCGCAGTTTAAGTTAGCGACATTATATAATCATTCCAAAGATATTCCTCAAGACGCGGTCATGTCGGCTTATTGGTATGCGCAACTTGCCGAAAAAGGCTATCCCGAAGCCCAAACTTATTTGGGCGATTTTTTCAAAACAGGGCACGGCGTAGAAAAGGATTATAAAAAAGCGGTCTATTGGTACTCAAAAGCCGCCCAAAATAATTATC
>JAAZDJ010000064.1 GCA_012512255.1 Clostridiales bacterium
ATCTTGGGCAATATATCCCTCAAAAATTCGGCTCTGTAAATATCGCGCTCTATGGCGTCCAGTTTTTTCCCGCTTCTTAACGCCAAATTGGCGGGTCTGCACGCGATAATTATCTCGTCCAGCGCCGTATTTTTTATCTTTAAAATTCCTAACGCCGCGCCTAGTTTTATCAATGAGATGTTTTGCATAAACTCGGAAGTGTCAATTTTGTAAGCATTGGTTAGTATGCCCCACGCGCGCATAATCATATCGGTAAGCTCAACGCGGTTTTTGTTTATAAGCGTGTCGCGGGCTATCTCTTCGGCTTCGGCCACTTTGTAAATTTGGTTTTTTACCGAGTTGATAATTTCTTTTTCGCTCAAGCCCAACGAATATTGGTTGCTCAACTGATACATGTATCCCTCGGCCTGAGTTCCTTCGCCATAAACGCCCCTTAAGGCCAAAGCGTCTTTTGAGCTAGAAAAAATCACATTGTTTATGGTGCGGTTAATGGTTAAGGCCGGCAAAAACATCATAACCGAGGCGCGCATAGCCGTGCCTAGATTGGTAGGGCAGCCCGTCAGATACCCTAAATGGATATCAAAAGCGATTTCCGAGTTTTCGCTGATAAGGTCGTCCACTTTGTCGGCAAGCTCGTAGGCGGATTCTAAATTAAGCGAGCGCTTGATTACCTGAATACGGACATGGTCTTCTTCGTTTATCATTACCGACAAGGTAGAATCTTTATTTACCACCACCGCGCCCGTTTTAGTGTTTTCCGCCAAGGCGTTGGATATCAAATGCTTTTCTGTAAACGCCTTGATCTCTACGGGCTCTAGGTCTTTGAGCATTATCAGCTTGCCGTCAACATATTTTTCCAAAGGCTCGCTTACTTCTTTGATGACGCGAAGCCCGTCCTCAAAGCCCATTTTGTTGGGAAAAGGATATTTGGCGAGGTTTCTGGCAAGCCTTATTCTTGAACTTATTACATAATTGCCGATATCGCTTTTTATCATTTTTGGGTTCCTTTTAATTGTTCAATTTGCTTTTTTATTAAGGCGGCGTCCTCATACCTTTCGTCCTGAACGGCTTTTTTTAACTCGGCGTTGAGCCGCTGGAGACTGATGTAAGTCTTGGCGACGCCGTTAGGGCCTTTGCCGGTGTGGATATTGTCTTTTTGGCATTTTTTGATAACGCTTTCCATTATGGGCTCAAACGCCTTGTAGCATTGCGCGCAGCCCACAAAAGCCGTATTTAAAAACTCATCGCTTGTGGTGCCGCAACGGGAACATTTCAAAGACGGGACCGAATGCGCGTTTCGCTCCGCGCCAAATAACTGGTCAAAAATGTCGCTCAAGTCGTTAAAGATGTCGCCAAAATCGTCCAAAAATCCGCTGCCTAAGCCCGTGCCCATTTTTTGCTTTATGATTTGAGAGTTGCATTCCGAGCATAAATATCGGACTTTGGTAACCCCATTGAGTATATATACATTGGGTATGCCTTCCCGTTTTTTGCAGTTTTCGCATAGCATTTAATTTGCCTCCTTGAATATGCCGGCCAATATTGATTTTAAAATATTGGACCGCAAAATATCTTTGCAATCGGTAGGCACTATCAGCGCCTTGTCGTTTATCGCCGATTTGATTATCTCGGCTTCCCTTTGGTTGATTATGTCTTCTTCGCAAAGCCTTTTGATTAGCTGAACGGCTTTTTGATAGGTAAGGCCTTCTTTTGTAGTATATTCATCTAATCTTTTTAATAGTTCCTGATAAGACGGCGAGATTTTCATAAGCCTTATAGAACCGCCGCCGCCGCGCTTGCTCTCTATCACAAAGCCGTGCTCAAAGCTAAAACGGGTGGCCAAAACATAATTGATTTGGCTGGGCGCGCAATCAAAATATTGGGCAAGCTCGTTGCGGGATATGCTTATAGTGTCGCTCTCGCCCATTAACGATTTTATAAATTGTTCAATCAAATCGCTTATTGTCGCCATCGTTTTACCTGTTTAACAAGTTTATCAAGAGTTTTGACTTTCTTTGACCTTTGAGAAAATTATAGCACTGCTCAAAAAGGTTGTCAATATATTTTTTGTAATTTTTTGACAAAAATTTGTTGTTTGGGGCGTTTTTTGGGATGCAATTATAGCTTTTTTGGGAAATTTTGGAGTAAGTGGGCTGTAAATTTTGCTACAAGGTAATTATAATAGCTTATAGCGTTTTTTAAGGTATTTATGGTTGTTTATGGGCATCTTTGATTCTTTATATAAAAATTTTTGCTTGATGTGTTTTTAGCGTTCAAAAATTGGTTGTTTAGGGTGTTTTTTTGATGTAAAATTATAGTATTTGGGGCTATTATGGTTGTTGGGACGTCTTTTTTTAATATATTTTCTGTTGGGGAATTTATATAAAGATATTTTTTATTGTTTCTTAATCTAAAAATATTTTTGAACACGCCAATAAGATTTTTTTACAAATATTGATATATCTCGCGCGTTTTGATATAATATAAAAAAATAGTTTAGGAGGGCTATTTTAATGGGTGAAAGATTTGCTAAAAAACTGCAGGAGTTGATGGACAAGAATATGATGACGCCGTCCGAACTAGCAAGAAAATTGAACCTGTCAAGAATGATGATATATCAATATCTAAATGAAATATCCTTGCCCTCAAAAGAAAGGCTACCCGCTATGGCAAAGGTTTTGGGCTGCGAAAAAGACGAGCTAGCCAAAGCCGCCTTTGAGGATTATAAAGAAAAAAGAATAAAAAGAAGAGGGTTTTGAGATAATGGTTTTAAAATAATAAAAATCTATATTATTATTAAAAGTATTTGATTGTTAGACATTTTTTAATTACGCTGTTTTGAATATTACATTGTTCTTATAATGATATGATTAAAATATTGCCTAATCTTTATGTTATTATCTTGATATTATAAGCGCATTCTTAATTGAAATAATTAGATTTTTAGTTTTAATAATTGCCGTTTTCGCTGAAATAATTGTATTAACGAAACAAAAAATTTTGGCAATTTTTTTTATGGTAAAATACTTGATTTTCCAGTTAAATGGATATAAAATCAGCAAAGGACGATTATTAAAAATGCGCTATTGGGCTATGGGCTTAAAGAACTGGAATAAGTTATATATATTTAGTATTTTTATATTAATTGAATAATTTTTTGTTAAAGATATCGCGCGAGGGTGGCGGAATTGGCAGACGCGCATGTCTCAGGCGCATGTGGAGCAATCCATACGG
>JAAZDJ010000065.1 GCA_012512255.1 Clostridiales bacterium
AAAAATTACATGACATTATTAGATAATATGATATAATTTTTTATATATGTTGCTTACCCTTGTCATTAAAAATATAGCCATTATCAAAGAACTTGAATTGTCGTTTGACAGCGGGCTTGTCGTTCTAAGCGGCGAAACGGGCGCCGGCAAGTCTATAATAGTTGACTCGCTTAATTTTTTATTAGGCGCGCGAACGGACAAAACGCTTCTAAAAAGCGGAGAACAGGAAGCATTTGTCCAGGGCGTTTTTAAAGTAAATCCAAATATCCAAGAACAACTAAAATCTTTGGGCATCCCAAGCGAAGACAACACCGTTATAATATCCCGAACATTAAACCAAGAAGGTCGGACCGAATGCCGCGTCAACGGCAGCCTAGTCACGCTGGGCATGCTTAGAAATATCACAGAATCAATGGTGGACATTCACGGCCAGCATGAGCACCAATCGCTTTTAAAGCCCAAATTCCACCTAAAACTATTGGACGCGTATATTAAGGATTTGGACGGGCTAAAGGCCCAAGTGGCCAATCTTTATCATGAATACAAAAAACTTGCCTTTGAGTTAAGTTCTTTCGGGATGACGGACGCCGAAAGGGAGCGCATGCTTGACCTTTTAAAGTTCCAAATAGACGAAATCACCCAAGCCAATCTCAAAGAGGGCGAAGAACAGCAGCTGTTGGACGAGCGCGCCAAGATTATTAATTTTGAACGAATAATGCGCGGGCTGAGCCACTCTTACGAGTTTTTGGGCGGCGCAAACGGCGCCAGCAATCTTGTATCGGAGGCGGTCAGCGCTTTGGGCGGCATTTCGTCCTATGACCCCGTTTATCAATCGTTATACGACAGATTGCAATCCGTCCAATACGAACTAGACGATATTGTCGCCTTGCTAAAAGACAACGCCGAAAGCTTAAACTATGACGAAAAAACGGCGGACAAGATAGAAAGCCGCCTTGACCAAATAAAAAACCTGAAGAAAAAATACGGGGCTACTTTGCAAGAAATCAATCAATTTTTGCAAAAGACCCAAAACGAATACAAAAGACTTTCCTCAAGCGCCGAGATTATAGAACAACTAAAAATTGACATAAAAAGAATAGGCGAAGAACTATACCAAAAAGCCGCGCTATTGTCCCAAAAAAGAAGGGAAGGCGCAGCCGAGTTTTGCAAGGATGTAAAAAGCGAGCTTAATGATTTGGGGATGTCGGGAAGCTCGTTTGAGATACAGTTTTCGGACATTCCCGACCAAGACTCGTTTGTCGATGTAATCGGGGCGGACGGTTTTGACAAGGCGGAGTTTTATTTTTCGGCGAATTTAGGCGAGCCGTCCAAGCCTTTGGCAAAAATCGCCTCGGGCGGCGAGATGTCCAGGATAATGCTAGCCCTAAAAATGATATTGTCCAAGCACGACGATATAGACACCATGATTTTTGACGAGATTGACACGGGCATAAGCGGCAAAATAGGGCAAGCCATCGCCAATAAGCTGGCGTGCGTGTCAAGGGCGCGCCAAGTAATTACCATAACACACTTGGCGGGCATATGCGCCATGGCGGACCATAACTTTTTGATTTACAAACAAGAAGACGGCGGCAAGACTTATACCAAGGTCCAAAAACTTGACCGAGAAAAGACCATAAAAGAAATCGCCAGGCTTTTGGGCGGGCATGAGACAAGCGCGCTGTCTTTAGAACACGCCAAAGAACTCAAAGAGTGGAGCGATAATTTCAAACAAAATCTTTGATTTTATTTTTTTCCCAAGTTTTTTTAATGACCAATATTTAGAAACAAATACTTTGAATTAAAATTCCTTTGCTGACCAAAACTAAGAATACTCTAAATTTAATTTTGCGAGGTTAAGGTATGGCGCGAATTTTAAAGACAAGTATTTGTTTTTTATTTGCGGTTTTATTGACCGCATTAATTATAAATATAGCAAAAATTACATATCAAGACAGTCTTTATATTTCTTGCGAGCTTAGCGCGAGCGCCCAAGCCAAAAAGCCCGAACAGGTTTACTTGGGCGGCATGCCTATCGGAATGACTATTAAGTCCCAGGGCGTGATTATCATAGGCGTAACCGATATAACGACCCCGGACGGACAACTCGCCCCGTCCAAAGCGGCGGGGCTGGCGCCGGGCGATATTTTGGTAGAAATAGCGGGCGAGGCAATAGACAACGTGGTTTCTTTGGACCAAATAATAAACAAGCAAGAAAACGCGGGACAAAAATTGGTTTTAAAATACATAAGAAACAACAAGCAGCTGACAACCCTCATCACGCCGGCTTGCGACGCCTCAAGCGGCAGGTACAAATTAGGGCTGTGGATAAGAGACAGCGCCGCGGGCATAGGCACAATAACCTTTATGAAACAGACCAAGCACGGCTATTATTTTGGCGCGCTGGGACATCCCATTTGCGACCCCGACACTTTAACAATGGTCCCGGTAAGAAGCGGCGATATATACAAATGCAGCATAATCGGCATCAAAAAAAGCCAAAAGGGCGCGCCCGGCGAGATAAAAGGCGTATTCCTAAAAGAAGGCAAAAGGTTAGGTTCAATCAAGAAAAACAACAAGTTCGGGGTCTTTGGCGTAATGGATGACAAAATAGCCAATCCGTTATATCCCAAGCCCGTTGAGATATGCAAAAGGCGCGCGGTAAAACCCGGCAGGGCCAAAATAATCGCCACCATAGACAATGAAATCAAAGAGTATGACATAGAGATCATTAAAACAAGCTTCCAAAAAACCAGCGAAGAAAAAAGCATGGTTATAAGGGTTATTGACGAGGAGCTTATCCAAAAGACAGGTGGGATAGTCCAAGGCATGAGCGGCAGCCCCATAATCCAAAACGGCAAGCTTGTGGGCGCGGTAACCCATGTGTTTATCAACGACCCGACAAAAGGTTTTGGCGTTTATTTGGATTGGATGATTG
>JAAZDJ010000066.1 GCA_012512255.1 Clostridiales bacterium
AATAATTATGGACTTAATCTTGATACGCAATCCATTATTGTTTGGGCAATTGATAAAAAACCTGAGCCGTTGATTACGCCGTATGAAGACTCTATGACGCTTTTTAATAAGTTACCAATAAAAGCTACAGAAGAAGATTTGATCGAAAAAGCCGAAACAGAAATTTATGCGGATTATTCCAAAAAACTAAAAAAATTTCTTTTGGGATATGGGAATGAAAAATATATAAAAAAGCATGCGCGAAAGATATGCATAGCCTTTTTTGATATCGCAACTACTGGTAGAATGGGATTAACTTTTTATCAAGAATTTCCTGAAGATACGTATCTAGAAAATATTGTAAATTGGCATAGCGAATCTTCATATCATCGTTTAGTTTTGATAAAAGAAAAAGATAGTAATGGGCAAGAAAAATCCAAGTTAATTAATTATATTGGCGCGCCGACTTTTGATGATATTTTATTCGCTATTTATGGAAAGCCCCGAGCCAACAACGATAAAACATATCAAATGTTAAAAAAGAAAATACGCAAACAAATGCTTGAATGCATGTTTGGAAATTTTCCTTTTCCCAAAAATATCGTTGAAGCCGCGGCAATAAGAGCTTCGCAACCATTATCTTTTACAGATAAAAATAATTCTTTTGATCCAAATGATTGGCAAAAAGCAATTTGCATATCATGTTCTCTAATAAGAAAATATTATAAGTTGGAGGAATCAAGCATGGAACTTGAAGAAAAAAGAACAGATAGGGATTATCTTTATGGTAGATTGCTAGCAATTGCGGACAGGCTAGAACAGGAAGCTATGTTTAAAGCGGAAAAAAGCGGTCAAAGGGCGACTAATTCCGTTCGTTTAATGAGCGCGTTTGCGGTTAAACCCTATCAAACATGGGGGATGTTGTATCACCAAATTTTGCCATACAGAATTCAATTAAATGGCGCGCATTTTTTCCAACAAAAAATTAATGAAGTTATGGCTTTGTTTAAGGAAGGCGATTATGAAGACAATCGCCCGCTCTCGCCGTTATATTTATTAGGCTATTCAGCGCAATCACGCGCATTTTTCAAAAAACAAGATAAGGAGGATAATTAACAATGTTAAACAACAAAATTGATTTTGCAGTAATTTTTACGGTAAAAAACGCTAACCCTAATGGAGATCCGCTTGGCGGTAATAGACCGCGAACAACAAGCGAAGGCTTGGGGGAAGTATCAGATGTTTGTTTAAAACGCAAGATTCGTAACCGATTACAACAAATGGGCGAGAAAATTTTTGTCCAAATGGATTCGCTTAGCGATGACGGTCAAAAATCGTTATCTGATAGGTTTAATGCCTTTATAAAAGGAATCAAAAAAGAAGATGTTCCCCAAAGCGTTTGCAAGCAATGGTTTGATGTGCGCGCCTTTGGTCAAGTGTTTGCGTTTAAAAAAAGAGATGGCGTTGATGAGGTATCTCTTGGAATTAGAGGTCCTGTAACTATCCAGTCTGCTTTTTCAATTGAGCCTATAACGATTGAATCTATTCAGATTACAAAATCAGTCAATAGCGAACCCACAAAAGATGGTAGTAAATCTGCTGATACTATGGGTATGAAACATCGGGTTAACAAAGCGGTTTTTGCTACATATGGAAGCATAAGTCCGCAATTAGCGGAATTAACTGGCTTTAGCAATGAGGACGCCGAAAAAATCAAAACAGCGTTGACTACTCTTTTTGAAGGCGATGAATCTTCCGCGCGGCCTAGTGGCTCTATGGAAATTAAAAAGGTTATTTGGTGGAAACATAATAACAAAACGGGACAATATTCTTCTGCAAGGGTTCATAAAAGCATAAAGGTAGATAATAATGGAAATGTGGAAATAGAACCATTAGAAGGATTAAATCCTGAAATTATTGAAGGATAATGCAAGAATATTCTGAAGATAATTATATTTTGATCTCAGGTATTCAGCATTTTGCGTTTTGTCCTCGTCAATGGGCGCTTATTCATATAGAAGATGTTTGGCAAGATAATTATCTTACGGTCGGCGGAAATATACTTCATAATAAGGCCCATGATGGTGATTCATTTGAAAAAAGAGGCAATATTATCATTATTCGCGGCTTGAAGATTAGTTCAAAGCTGCTAGGAGTGTCGGGTCAATGCGATGTTGTAGAGTTTCACAAATCGGATAAAGGTATTCCTATTAATAGATATGACGGTTTATGGATTCCTTATCCGGTTGAATATAAGCGTGGAAAAATTAAAATTGATAATTGCGACAGACTTCAGCTTTGCGCTCAAGCCGTTTGTCTTGAGGAAATGCTTGGGTGTCAAATAAACGAAGGGGCATTGTTTTATGGGGAAATAAGAAGAAGAGAAGTAGTAAACTTTTCAAAAGAGCTTAGAGACGAACTTATTCAAATAGTGAAATTAATGCATCAATATTTTAATCGCCAACATATTCCAAAAGTAAAAATAGGCAAGCATTGCAAAAGCTGCAGCTTGAAAGATAAGTGTTTGCCAAAATTGCTTGAAAAGGACAAAAAAGATGTCAGATTATATTTGGAGAAAAATATACAATGAGAAAACTTCTCAATGTATTATATATTACTTTGCCAGAGGTTTTTGTCTTTCTTGAAAATGAAAATGTATGCATAAAAAAAGATAATCAATTATTATTTAAAGTGCCCCTTTTAAATCTAGAGAGCATTGTTTGCTTTAACTATCCGGGTGTTACTCCGCAGCTTATGGGCGAATGCGCTAAGCGGAACATTTCCATAACTTTTTTGAATGAATATGGCAGATTTTTGGGTTCATTTTATGGTCATATTAAAGGAAATGTTTTGCTTAGAAAAGAACAATATCGCATTTCTGACCAAGACAATAAAAACATCAGTTATGCTAAAAATTTTGTTTTTGGCAAACTTCATAATCAAAAATGGGTAATCGAACGCGCTATTAGAGATCATCCATTAAGGATTAACGAACAAAAATTAAAAGAAGCAAGTTTGCAAATCACTAATAATATGAAACAGGTATTAAACTGTCAAGATAAAGATGAATTAAGGGCAATAGAAGGCAAGGCGGCGCAATCGTATTTCAAAGTCTTTGACGAATTAATTCTTCAAAACAAAGACAAATTTTTCTTTATTAAAAGAACTAGACGACCGCCTGCCGACCCTGTTAATGCCTTATTATCTTTTGCTTATTCGCTTTTGGCAAATGAATGTAAAAATGCTCTAGAAAGCGTTGGACTTGACAGTTATGTGGGTTTTTTTCATACAGACAGACCGGGTAGAGCCTCTCTTTCTTTAGACCTAATGGAAGAATTGCGACCACATTTTTCCGATAAATTTGTTTTATCTATGATTAATAAGAAAGAAATATCGCCTGATGATTTTGATACGCAAGAATCGGGCGCTGTGTTATTAAAAGACGAGGCTAGAAAAAAATTTTTATCCGCTTGGCAAGATAGAAAAGAAGAAAAAATCACACATCC
>JAAZDJ010000067.1 GCA_012512255.1 Clostridiales bacterium
TTAAATGCGGGCTTGAGGGTTTTAATAGAGTATAATAATAAAAAATACGGTTGACAGCTTTATGCGTTAAAATTTGCCAAAAGAGTAAATTTGGTCGGTCGTTTTTGGTTAAAAGCCTTGTATAATAACGATATTGTTTATTTTTATAATAAAGTTTAACATTTAATAACCGTTAACAGAAAAAAGCCAATTCTTTTTAGGCGATTTCCACATTAAAAAATACCGCTTGTTTTTGCGGTATTTTTGATATTTTTTCTTACATTATATATTAAATTCTTCTTTTTATGTTCACCGCAAAGATTCCGCAAATAATGCCCATAACCGCGCCCGCGATTAAGTCAAATAATATATTCCAGCCAAAAGTGAATTTGCCGTCCATAAGCGAAAATATTAAAAACGCCGCCACGATATAAATGATACCCAATATTAAGCCTTTTTTCCAGCCGTTGGACTTTTCTTTGAAAGCTATAATACTTGCAACAAGCAAAGACACCGCTTTGATTATTTGGTTGATTACGGCTATAACCGTGTCCGACACATCCACAAAAGTTATCACAAGCGCCATCGCCAGTATCAAAATTAAGCTGATTATTAGCGCGATTGTAAGTCCTTTCAAGACTTCCAAATACATATTGGACTTTTCGGCGGGTTTGGATTTTTCTTTTTTTAGACTAAAACTCATAAATTTCACCCTGCATATTAATTATTTATTATAAAATATGCGCCAAAAGCGTTGAATATGATAAATAAAAAATTCCCTTTTGGGCATGCCTGAAATAAGCCTTTGTTTTTGGCGGCTTGCATTAAAAAATATACCGAACATAAAATTTTGGCTTGCCAAGGCGCACAAGGGCAAAAGGCGATAACGGCGGGAAAATATCTTTAACATAAGTTTTGGGGGCTTGCCCAAAAAGTTTTAACTTGCTTCCTGGACGTGAAAAATCTTGCCCAGCTAATATTCTTCTGTCAAAATCTAACTTGCTTTTTTGGCGCGAAAGGCGTCAAAATCTTACCTGTTATTCTCTTGCCAAAGTCTAGCTTGCTTTTTGGGCGCGGGAGGTATGGCAGACCAAATAAATGACTTGATAGGTTTTGGATATTTCGTTAAGGATGTTTTTGGCGCGCTCTAGGTTTTGGTCGTCCAAATTCACAAAAGGGTCGTCAAAGATTAAAAACGGCTTTTGGTTTTCAAACATAGCGTCAACCAGCGCAAGCCGCGTGCAAAGACCGACCATGTCTTTATACCCTTCGGAAAAATAGTCAAGCTCTTTCTTTTGGCCGCTTTTTTCTATCTTGACTTTCAAATCGGTGTCTATGCTGAAGCTCTCTTTGGCGCTAAACCTGTTTATATATTTGGAACAGCTTTGCTCCATCTTGCCTAGATAGTTTTTGGTCAAGGTTTCGCGCGCCGCCGTCAAATAATCAATTGTCAGTCTTAAGGTTTCATTATTGTATCGGGCTTTGGCAAGCTCTTGCTCGTTTTGGGCAAGCCTTGACTTTATTCGGTCAATCTTATTTATAAAGACCTGGTTATTGTTAAGTTCGTTATTTATTTTGATAATTTGGTTTTTTATTTGGTCCAACCTGTTTTGGACTTGGTTTAATCTATCCTGCTCTTTGCTGTAATCAACTTGCAGCTTGGAATATCGCGAGATTGCGCTCTCATCCAGTTGTTTTTCTTCCATATAATTATCCAGCGCTTGACGCTTGATGTCCATTTCTTTTTGTTTGTCATAAAGAAGTCTAACCTTATATTTGAATTCGTTAAAAACTTCTTGATAATTATATTGATTGACGTCGCTGTAAAAGGGGCGCAAAAACCGGATTATATAATCCAAATCGTTTCTGATTTGGTCGCTTAAGGCGTTTATTTGCTTTTTATAATGCTGGTCCTGACTAGCGCCCGCGCTTGTTTTCTTTTTGTGAAAATATAGCGCCAAAAAGCCGCCTATGGTTGACAGCGCGCCCAATCCAAGCAGCAAAAAGCCCAAAGCCTTGTAAAAAAACAGACTGCCTATTCCGCCGCCCAACAGCAAGACATTGATAATTATCAGCAACAATCCCAAATATGATGTTTTTTTGTTGTTTGCGCTTTGCGTTTGCGAAAATTGGCTTAGCTTTTGCTCGTATTCCCTTAATCTTTGGGAAGCGCTGTTTATAGACATAATCTTTTCTTGCGCCAAGTCCGCATCGTCCATAGCCACGGGCTTATTATTCAAATCAAGGCGCATGTTGTTATAGACCGCGCAAGCGTTTCGGTAATCTTCCTCAAAGCGCTTGTAGGCGTCATAGACTTCTCTTTTTATTCGGTTTTCTTTAATTTGGTCAATTTTTTTGGCAAGCTCGTCCGCTTGGCCTTGCAAAATTGTTTGCTCTTGTTGCAGTTTTTTTAATTGGTCCGATAGGTTTTTGCTGCCCTGTTGTTTGGACAGGCAATCTTGCAATTGTTCTTGCAAATCAATTTGCTCGGCTTCCAAATCGGCAATCAAGCCCCTGTTGCCGCGCTTTTCAAATAACGATTTTTGCGCCTTCAGGCTATCTATCGCTTGGGAAAAGCCCGCCATATCGTCCGCGCTTTCTATAAGGTTGGTCAATTTAGCCCTTATGGAATCGTTGATGCCCGTTTTGTGATCGGTTTGCGGGAAATATGTGCTTCGCTCGTAAGCGTCTTCGTCTATCTTAAACAGCTCGTAGCCGATATCAGATGTGTAGTCGCCGCTTAGCTTGTTGGTTGACAGGTCATAAAGCGCAAAAGTGTCTTGGCTCTCGCTCTTGCCAAAAAAACGCTCAATCCTGTAAGACTTGTCGCCTATCTTAAATTCTAAATAACCGCCAAATTTGCCGCCTTGCCAAGGCGCGTATTTTTTGCGCAGGTTTTGGTTTAGATCCAGCTTGCGGCTTGAGGGCAGCCCGTAAAACATGGATTTGATAAATACGCTTAATGTGGTTTTGCCCCAGCCGTTTTCTTGCTGGATAATGTTAAGACCGTCTTTGAACTCGTAAGTAAATTTTTGCAGCCTGCCAAAGTTTTCTATATAGCATTTTTTCAAAATCATAATATTATATCCTCGCCTTTTAACGCCCTTATGCCGAAGTTAATGATATCTTCTTTTTGTTTTTGGGGTAAATTTGATTTCAGGACCGACCTTATAAACTCGCCTTTTAGGGATATGTCGTATTTGTAGTCCTCTATGTCAATTTGCAGCAATGTGTTGTCTTGGACTTTAAAGGAGTAAAACAAAGGCTCAAAGTCCAGCTTGATGTGGTGCAAATCTTTTTGGGCGCCTAATATATAATAGCCCGTTAGGTTTGCCTTGACATAGTGTTTGGAATCTATGCCCGACACGGCTTGGGATATCGCGTTTTTGATTTCCAAATAGCTGCTTTTCCCCGTGATATCCACATCTATTTCATAAACCGTTCTGTGGCTTAGGCCCGTTACAAGTTTGGGCGGGGCGCCAAGGTTTTGGGTGTCAAGCAAAACAAAGCCTTTTTCGCCTATCTCGTCATAGCCCCTGCCTTCCAAGCAGCCGCTGTAACAATAAACGCCGCGCTTGTCCAGCCTGTCCCAAGTAAAAGAATGGTAATGGCCCAAAGCCAAGTAATCTATGTTTTTGTTTTTGAGAAGCTCCAAATTGACGGCGTCGGGCTTGCTTGAAGCGGATATTTGCCCGTGCATAACTACTATGTTTTTGCGGCCGGGGTTTAGGTTAAGCTGTTGGTATAACGATTTGTAATTATCTTCGGTGGTTTGGATGCCCGCTATGGTTACATCGTCATAATTATAGGTTGTCCACTTATCCAAAAACGGCTTAAAATTGGGCGGCATATCAACGGCGTCAAAAATATCATAACCGTCGTGATTTCCTTTAAGATATAAAAAATCTATATTGGGGGTCTGGGAAATTAAATCGCTTAGAAATTTTTTGGTCTTGGAGTTTGGGGTTTGCGTGTCAAACAAATCGCCCGCTATGATTATCGCGCGGACGCCGTTTGACACCGCGTAGTCAACCATCTTGTTAAAAGTGTTCAAAAGTTCGTTGTTTCGCTCTTGGGAATTGACGCCTTCCAATCTGGAATCCAAATGGATGTCCGAACAATGTATAACTTTCATAGCCCTCTTTCTCAAGTAATTTATCGCCTTTTATATGGCGCAACCACAAAATATGCCTATATTTATAAACATGCTTACATTATATAGTATCTTAAACAAAATTTCAAGGCGTGGTTATGGGGTAATAAATAATCATTGTCCAAAACAGTAACTAATGATGTTTTGTATACCGCATACAACCATTCTTTTTTTCTAATTGATTTATCAAAACTTTCAAGTTCGCGTTTTTTGACCTTTTTAGCGGTTTTTTCATTAAGACTCGCTAAGTTTATTATATTCTTGACTTGGTACTTATTATTTTTGTTTTCCTATCCTTATTTTTCTTGTGTGGCGGTTTGGGCAAGGAAGTCTATGCGGTAGCGGATGGCGCCAAAGTCTTGGATTACGGTGGCGCTAGTGATGCGGATCGCCAAGATGACGCAGTCTTTGTGGTTTTCATCGTTGGCGTGTTCATACCAAGCGGCAAACGCAGCGCGAAGTTTGGCCCTTAGTTCGGAATTTTTGGGGTCTAGGACCCAGCCCAAATTTTCGCCGATTCCGTGCCCATAAAACCATTGGTTGCTGGCCGCGAACGCGACTTCAGGGTTTTGGGATATTTGGCGCATCTTGGCCGAGCTTGCCGAAGTGGTAACATAAAACGCGCCGTCTTCATAAAACCCGTCCACCTCGCGAACATAAGGGCGGGGCTTGCCGTCCTCGCCTATCCCGATAGTCGCAAGCGAGATAATGTTGTCTTTCCCTTTGCCGCACCTTTCCTCAATAATTTTTAACACCTCTTGGAACATGCTCATTTTTCCCCTTCTTGTGTTTTTTAAAATTAATAGCTTCGTATTTTTTAAAAAAATGATTTGCGATATAACGCTTAACAAAAATATTGCGGGCAAAATATTAGGTTATTTTTGAAAGAACATCGCGGACAAGAAAGCGGTCAGCGCTGTAAGAATTCCGCAAAGCAAAGGCAAGCCTAAAAAAGCAAGAACATTAAAATCAAAACAGTTTAAAAAGGCAAGCAAGAAATTATTAATCGTCGTATCTTAAAGTTATTAATTTCCTATTTTGTTTTGGCAGTTTTTTTGGTTTTTAGGGTTAAGCTTTTAAGCCGAAACGCTAATTTTTTAGCTGTTATTAAGCGAACAAGCATTAAAAAAAAAATATTTTCCAAAACAAAAAATTCTATAAGTTTTTGTTTGTTGCGTTTGGGTATAAAAAATGCGTTTTTAAAAAAATTAAAAACGCATTTTTTGTGTATTGGGGGGATTTAAATATTTTCTTGGTCTTTTTCTTGGTCTTGGGACTGCTCTTGGTCGAGGCTTTCTACTTGGGGCTGGATTGCGGTGTTTACCACATTGAGTATGGCGTGCATATCAAAGACCATAGTGCTTTTGCTGTCGCCTACGCCCGTTTCCAAGACCATATATTTTTCGGTTTCGGACTTGTCTAGTATTTCTACAACTCTGCCCACAA
>JAAZDJ010000068.1 GCA_012512255.1 Clostridiales bacterium
GATAGACAAGCGGCCGCCCAAACGCGCGCGACAGCCCAAAAGCCGCCAAACTGCCCAAAATCGTGCCAATAAGCGAAAGCCCGATGCTTGCCCATGTGCCGTATAGATATCCGCCGGCAATGGCGACCACATTGTTGGGGATGACCGCCAAAATAACCGAAACAAAAGCTATCGCGACATAGATATATTTGGACCAAACGCCAAAATCGGCTATATACGCCTGAATCTTTTCCCTGCCGGCTTGGGCGTCAAAAAGGTTTTTCCAGCCTATTTCTTTTATAAAAAAAACGCCCGCGGCAACGGTCAACGCCAAGATTAATACTAAAACTATAATGCTTATAATCTGATAAGCGCCAAATTTTTTCGGGGGGTTTTGGTTTTGTCCCAAAACCCCGTCTTTTTCATTAGGTGACATAATATTATCATTATATTATGCCGCCCGTTTTATAGCAATAAAAAAGAATGATTACAGTCCAAAAATTTTATGCAAAAAATAACAGCAAAAAACATAAAGGCTCGGACAATCAAAAAGATAAAGATATAAAAGACCAAACCATACATAGTTTTACGCAAAATCAACACCTCTAAAAAACGCGACCAAAGACTTTTGCCTTTACCGTTTTTTTATAATTTTTTTTGGGCGCCCTAAAAACCGCCATATCGGCGCATTAAAAAATTAACAAAATATTTTAGTTGTCTTTTTGGGCGTCAAATTGTATAATATATCTTGCATTTTTCAATATACGCTGATGTAGCTCAGCTGGCAGAGCAATTGATTCGTAATCAATAGGTCGGGGGTTCAAATCCCCCCATCAGCTCCAAAAAACGGCCATTTTCACTAGTTTAGTTAGCAAAAAAGGCTTTTTTTTAGGGTTATTAGCAAAGTTTGATAAAAAATATCAAAAATTTTTCCTTAAATTTTTAAAGGTTCAAATCAATAGGTCGCCTTTTATAAAATATCTTTCAGCTTTTGTATGTATTCTAATATAGGCGAATTCCCACGCTTTAAAATATGCGTATATGTATTTAACGTCATATCAAGACTTGCGTGTCCAACTAATTTTTGAATATACTTTTCTCTCATACCGACATAATAACAGACGCTTATAAAAGTATGTCTAAAAGTATGAATATTATATCCCTTATAGCCTAACTTTGCATATAATCTTTTAAAATAACATCTTACCATTGAATATGTATATCTTTTGCCTGAACGCTGATTTTTTTCTAATTCTTGAATATAAGGTATTAAATCGCTATGAAATTTTACCTTTCTCATACCGCTTTCTGTTTTAGTTGAATTATGTATGGTATTTGTATAAACATCTATCGATTTATTAATAATTATTTCATTAGTTGTATAATCAATATCTTTACTAAAATTTAAAGCCAAAAATTCTCCTATTCTCAATCCTGTGCAACACATAAAAAAAAAGACAGGATAATAAATTGGATTAGTAATTAACTTCAAAATTTCATTTTGTTGGTCAAACTCCAAAGGCTTATAATGCTTACTCTTTATTGCAGGTATTTCAACGGAACTATATGGATTATATTTTATTATTCTCAGTTTAACCGCCTTTTCAAAGCTAGCGCGAATTATATTGCCAACCTTTACCCGTGTATTATTTCTTTTTATACTATTAAGAAATTTTTGAATATCTAAACCGTCAATTTCGTTTAACTTTTTGTCTTTAAAATAAGGTTTTATATTTTCATTA
>JAAZDJ010000069.1 GCA_012512255.1 Clostridiales bacterium
GGCAGCGGCGCCAACCGAATGAACATTTACACGGTAAAAAAAGCATCTTATGGTCTTGGGCAATATGTCGTTTCCAAAAGCGGCAGTCCAAGCGTCGCCATATCTTACGATTCCAGAAATTTTTCTTATGAATTCGCGCACGCCGCGGCAGAGGTTTTTGCAAGCCTTGACATAAAAGTTTATATCTTTTCAACACTCAATCCAACGCCCTTGCTTTCTTTTGCCGTAAGGGAATTAAAATGCGACGCAGGCGTTATGGTTACGGCCTCCCATAACCCAAAAGAATATAACGGTTACAAGGCTTATGGCCCGGACGGATGCCAATTGACCTTGGAAGCATCTGAAGAAGTGTTAAAAAAGATTAACGCCATTGACGATATTTTTTCGATCCAAACAGACACTTTTGAAAACTATCTAAAATCCCAAAAAATAGAATATATTTCTTCCGATGTTTATGAAAAATACATAGAAAATGTTATCGGCTGCTCGGTAAGCGATAACGCGCCCAAAAACATAAAAATAGTTTACACGCCCTTAAACGGCGCGGGATATATTCCGGTAAAAGATATATTAAGAAGGCGCGGATTTGAAAATGTTTATATCGTGCCCGAACAGGAATTGCCCGACGGAAACTTCAAAACATGCCCTTATCCCAATCCCGAGGCTCAAGAGGCGTTAACTTTAGCCATAAAGCTGGCGGATGCCAAAAAAGCCGATTTGGTTTTGGCGACCGATCCCGATTGCGATAGATTGGGCGTAGGCGTAAGACACAAAGGAAAGATAAGGTTAATAACAGGCAATGAGATAGGAATTTTGTTGACTGATTATCTACTATCTGAAAGAAAAAGGCAAAAAACTTTGCCCCAAAGCCCTATTATAATAAAGACTATCGTATCCACCGATTTAATATACGATATAGCCAAAGACTACAACGGCGAAGTCATTGACGTGCTGACAGGTTTCAAATTTATAGGCGAAAAGCTAGGCGAATTGGAAGCCAAAAACCAGCTTGAGCGTTTTGTTTTTGCGTTTGAGGAAAGCTACGGCTATATGGCGGGCGCTTATGTGAGGGATAAAGACGGCGTAGTCGCTTCAATGCTGGTTGCAGAAATGGCCGAGAATTACCTTAATCAAGGCAAAACCTTAATAGATAGATTAATAGAAATTTACGAGCAATATGGATATAATACAAGCTTATTAAAAAGCATAGAATTCAAAGGCATGGAAGGCGCAAAAGAAATGAACCAAAAAATAGACGCTATAAGAAATAACCCGCCTTCCGTCTTAGGCAAGCATGAAGTAAAACAGTTTAAAGATTATTTGCAAGGCATTGACAATCTTCCCTCGTCCAATGTGCTAAGTTTTGTATTGGACCAAGCCAAAGTCCTGATAAGACCGTCAGGCACGGAACCAAAATTAAAAATATATGTGCTTGCCTCGTCTTCATCGCCATCGCAGCTTAAAATTTATTCTCAAGAACTTCTAAATGCGGCGGCTAAGTATTTTATTTA
>JAAZDJ010000070.1 GCA_012512255.1 Clostridiales bacterium
GCTCTATATAATCTAGCACATACCAAAAACTATGTCAAGGATTTTTATTTGGCGTTATAATTTTGTATTTATATTTTTTAGCCCAATTATTATAAAGTTTTTTATCCAAAAAATCAAACACACAAATATGTCCGATAGCATAATAATGAAATATGAGTAATTGCCATTGTTGTAGTTCGCGTTGTTGTCCGTGTTGTTGTCCGCGCAGGAAAAGACGAAGACGAAGACCAAACCAAGTAAGGTGTTATGTGTTTATATCCTCCAATAATGTCCCAGTAAGAGGAGCGATAGTATCTTGCACATTCTGCGACAGCGGACGGGTAATTTTTAGACGGACGGATATATTCGGGACGGCGGTGTTTAACCTGCCCGACGGTAATTTTTTGTTTAGATGCGAATGCGTGCCTATATTTTTGTCGCCGTCAACGGAGGATTTTTGCGTAACGCTCAACGCTTGCGTTTGCGAGGCCGACCTATTGTTCCCCGCGACTTTTTTGGGCATAAACGCTATTAACCAGCGACCGCTTGCCAACACCCAATCTATCCTTTCCAACCAGCAGTCCATAATCAATAATTATTCAGGATTTATTAACAACCCTCCTAATAACCCGCAAGAATCCCCGCTAAACATCCAAACGCCTATAATAACCCAAACAAGCGTCAAGCCAAGCCAATTTAGCGACTCTGAAATTATCAAAACATCTCAAGATTATATCGAGCCTCAAGACAATATCAAATCGGAATAACCTCAAAATTTCTTAAAATTACATAATTACATAACCGCTAAAACTCATATATTTTTTTGCTTACATAAAAAAATCTAATAAAGGAGTTAAAAATATATGGGTTACAACTACGATGAATATGATTATGGCAAATACGACCATAAAGGTTATGACGACTATGGCGACAAAAAAGACTCCAAGGGTTATGACAGTTATGGTTACGACAAAGGTTGCGACGACAAGAAATTTGACCCTTGCAAATCCAAGTTCCCATGCTGCCATCCTTGCCCTCCAAAACCTCAAAAGCTAGAGTGCTTCTGCTTTGAGAAAAAAGACCATGACCATGACGACAAATTTGACGACAAGGACAAATGCGATAAGTTTGACGGCAAGGACAAATGCGATAAGTTTGACGACCATAAAGATCGCTGCTGCCAAAAAAGATGCTGCTGCTTGTTTAACGTATGCCGATTCTTGCGCTAAGTAAAAAAAACGACCCGACATAATCGGGTCTTACATATTTATTTTTGGCCTTTATTCTTCGTCGTCGTCAAGTTCTTTATCGGCGAAATAGTTATTAAGCTCTTCCACAATCAAATCCACATCAATGTCGTGCGCCGCCGCCGCCTGTTCCAGCGTTTCGCCGCTTGAGATAGGGCAGCCTAAACAATGCATTCCAAAACCGTAAAAAATGGGCGCGACCCCGCTGTCAAGTTTTAGAATTTCATATATGGTCATATCCTTGGTTATAGTCATTTTCTTTAAAATACTCCTTTCAAAAAATTATATTAAATTATAACACACATTGCCAAAATGTAAAGATAATTAGGGGCGCTTTATGTTTTAAAGTCACAAAACGCTTTTATATTATTTGCAAAAAGTTTAATAAAAATGTTATCAAGGCGATTCCGCCCAGCAATCCTAACAAAAATCCTATGACTTTGGGCGCCGAAACAGGCGCCTTGCCCACGGCCTTGCCCGTGCTGCCGTTGATGTATGTATAATATTGTTTTTGTTTATATAGATGGTTGGCGATATAAATGGGCAATAACACATACTTAAATGTCTTATCGTTATACTTGGTAGTGATATTGAGATAGCTCACGACATCGCAATGAAGCGACGCTATGATGCTTGACCTGATATGGTTATTGATGACATTCAGGGCCTCCGCCCAGCCTTCGTTGAGAGATTTTTTGTAATGTTCGGCCGTGTATCCCGCCAGATATTGACGCTTGTATTCCACGCTGTCTTGGGTGTTAAAAGGTTTTAGCTTTTTAAAATCCCTGTCGCTTATTTTACGGCTGGAATTGATATTAATATCGTCAAATATCGCTTCATGCTTTCCGCTTACGCTTCTATACCGCGTTCTGCGCACGGTATGGCGGTTTTTGCCCGTGCCCACGGTCACATAATAATAGTCGCCCACCACGCCATAATAATCCGAAAATGTCCTGGCGTCATATGTCCAGCTAGGCGAATAAACGCCTTTGAATTGGTCAACTGTATGATTTTTTCTAAAAGCCGACGGCGCAAAAACGCGACGCTTTATCCATTTTTGGTAGCATTCTTTGGCTTGGGCTTTGGTCAGCCTAAACGGAACGACCGCGTTGGGTCTTATGCCTTCCAAATCCTCTATGCGCGTAACGCTGGGCGAGTCGCAAAAAGGACAGAGCTTGGCAAACTCGTCCTTGTCAAAGACAAACTCGGCGCCGCAACTGTCGCAATGGCTTACCCTAGTTTCGTCGTTCCATTTTTTGTGTTTGTCAAGAGAAAAATCCAAGACAATCTCGCTGCTTTTTTGGGATATAATCTCAAACTCGTTATTGCAATAATCGCAATAGAGCTTTTGGGATTTGGGCGAAAACGCCAAAGATGCCCCGCAATTAGGGCATTTGTCCTGTTCCACATCCTGAAGCAGCTTGACCTCGCCCCCGTAGGTGTCATAGACCTTTTTTTGGGGCTGGTCTTCATACTGCGTAACCCTTTCTTGGGAAGGGCGGTATGTTGTATTGTTTTTGGATCTTTTTATTTCTTCGGCAAGATTAAGAAATCTCTTCATCTTTTATAATTTTGTTCCGCATTCGCCGCAAAATCTTGCTTTGGGCTTGTTTTGTTTACCGCAAGACGAACAATATTTGATTGCGGTAACGGCCGGCGTTTTTGCGCCGCACTCGGAACAAAACTTGGACTTGGCGCTAATGGTCGCTCCGCATTTCGGGCACACTATGGTAGGCCCTGCTGCCGCGGCGGCCATAGGCGGCGCGCTTTTGTCGCCTGCGCCCGAAATAGCCGCGCCAAAGGTGTTGCCTATCGCCCAGCCTGCTCCCATCTGCATGGCCGCGCCCGCCATGTTCATACCGCCGCCCTTGTGGGCGTTCTCGGCAATAGTTTTCATGGACTCTGCGGCGGCGTATTGCGTATATTCTTGAGGGTTGCCCAAGATATTCATCCTTGTTCTTTCGTTTAGGGCTTTCGCGCTCTCTTCGGTCAGAGACAAATTTTCCACGACCAAATTAACCAGCGATATGCCCATCTTGCTGAAGTCGGCCTTTACAATTTCTTCGGCTTTGTCGCCTATTTCGGCGTATTTCATCGCCAAATCAAGAGCCGGTATGTTGGAAGCAGCGACGGCTTGCGAAATGCCGCTCACTATGGTGCGCTTTAATTGCTCCATGAGCGCGTCTATCTTATATAACGCGCTGGTGCCCAAAATCTCGCGCAAGAACACTGCCGGTTCCGAAACCTTAAAAGAAAAGATGCCATAACCCCTAAATTGCACAACGCCAAAGTCTTGGTCGCGCATCATTACGGGGCTGCCCGTGCCCCATTTTTGATTGATAAATTGTTTGGTATTGATAAAATAAACATCGCAAACAAACGGCGAGTTAAAGCCGTATTTCCAAGACCTTAGCTGGGTAAGTATGGGCATGTTGCCCGTATTGAGTTTGTATCTGCCCGGCTCAAAGACATCGGCTATTTTGCCGCTGGAAACCAAAATAGCGACTTGGGATTCCCGCACAATGAGCTGGGAACCCATCATTATTTGGGTTTTTGGAGGAATAGGGTATTTATACGCCATTGTATCGTGAGTATTGTCCGCCCATTCTATAACCTTAAGCAGTTGATTTTTAAAAAACGCCATATCAATCTCCTAATAATTTCTTAACAATAAAAGTATAGCACAACCATAATGCCAAAAACAATATTATTATCAAATTTTAATAAAGTCTTAATATTTCTAATTTATTATCGTCTAAATTAAAATATTATTAAATTTTTTCCATAAGACCGCTTAAGGTTTTAAATTAACCCGGCCGCCCCAACGGCCAAAATAATTAAGGGTATCGTCAATGACGATAATATTGTGGATGTCAAAAATACGCGGGTGGATTCGGTCTTAGCGCGGTTGGTTTTTTCGGCGAACGCCACTAACGAGGCGGCCGTCGGCATAGCCATCAAAATTACGGGCACAGCCAAGAACAATAAATCATTTTGATTAAAATAAGGAATATTTTTTAGCGATACCGCCGCCGCCAACAAAATCGCGGGCGCCAAGATCAGCCCTACAAAACTGCTTAGATAATTTCCCCAGCCCTTGAAAGCCTCTTTTACGCCCAAATCGGCAAGCCTGACCCCCACCACTACCATAGAAAGAGGCGCGGACATATTAGCCAAAAGGCTTATGGCGTTGGCTATGGGCGTGCCGCTTATTACATTGATAGGCGGGAAAAAATACAGCGGCAAGGCGACAAACAAGGGCAATATCGCGGGGTTTAAAAAAGCCTTTTTGACGCTTATTGACGATTTGTCGCCCGTCAAAATATAAATGCCCAAGGTCCATATCAACATATTAAACACAACATTATATATAACGGCAAACAATACGGCCTGCGGCTTGTCGGTCAACATTTTCAAAAAAGGTATGCCCAAAAAACCGCTGTTTGTAAAAAATGTCGCGAATATATATGCGGACGCATTTTCTTTATTTTTCCATTTGAAAAATATTAATTTCGCCACAAAAAACACGACAAGATGCCCGACAAACGAAAACAAAAAAGACAAACCCATAAAAATCGCCGTTTTTGAAGTGGGCGCGGCGTCTTGCTCCAAAAACGAGCTTAATGTTATCATAGGCTGGCAAACATACAAAAGCAAAGACACCAAAGCGCCCACAGCGCCGTTGGAGAACATCTTAGCTTTTCTTAAGGCATAGCCGGGAATAATAAGCGCGATCAAAGATGCCATTATTAATAAGACGTGTAAAAACAAAATTAACGCTTAAAGGCTTAAATATGTTTTTTAAGCCTTTTGACCTCCTTTGTTTATAATTTATCTAAAGAAAAAAATTAATAATTATCCGATATAAACAACTCAGGCTGATTGTTAATAAGATAATCGACTAATTGCTTGTCCGTATCTATATCTTCGGGAATATAAATACCCGCCTTGCCCTGATGCCCTATGTTATGAAAATCCCCGCCGGCCAGCATATTAAGGTTGTTGTTTTGGCAAAAATTGACCGAGCGGCGATAAATTTCTTCCGAGCAATGAAGGCCGTTATAAACCTCTATGCCGTGCATATATTTTGGCAAACCTAGAGTGCAGCCCGATCTAAAAGGATGCGCTTGAAAAATGGCCCACCCATATTTTTTGCCCAATTCAAACAAGCTCTCCTGCGTATAAGTATATAAGGCGGGATGCTCAAGGATGCCTTGTTCTATATCGCCATAGACCAAGTAGTCCTGCCACTGATACCGCGCAAGCGTTACTTCCATACCCAAAAAAGCTTTCAGCCCGATTTTTTTGGCTTCGTCTATTAACAGCTTTGAATAACGCAAAAAATTTTTGGCCTTGTCTTGAGATGTCTCGCCTTCTTGCAAACTCAAAGCGTAAGCCGAAAAATGATTGGTCACAGCCAGAGCTTGATATCCGGCGTTTTTATATATTTGGGGTATTTCTTGCGCTGTCACACAAGCGCAAGGACTTATTTCGCAATTATGCAAATGCGTTTCCAACAATATCATAATAATACCTTTTTATAATATAAAGGCATTTTGATTTTATGTCAATAATTAAAATTTGCCTTGCTATATAAATTATTATAAATTTTATTGCCAAATTTATATATGAAATTACAAAAGGTTATAAATTACGGGCTAAAAATTATATTTATAATTATATTATGTTTGTATTTTTTTATCTAATAACAAGGAGCGGATATGGAAAGCTTAAGGAATATTATCAATAAGCCTTTGATTAATATTCATAACGGCAAAATACATTATGTCAAGAACGCGGTCTTTAATTCGTCCATGTCTTATGTCCAAATGCTTGTGCTTGGGGATAAGTTTTCGGTCGGCAAAGAATTTGTCATAAAAATCTCGGATGTCAAAGCCATAGGTCCCGACGCGCTTGTGGGCAATGGCCCGGTTTTGGAAAGCGAAGCCTTCAAATGCAATATTTATCAGCTTTTGGGCGCTGAGATATATAACGAGGAAGGCTTTAAGCTTGGCATTTTGAAAGATATTTTTTGGGAAAATTTTAAAACATCGTATATTTTGATGAATGAAAGCGAAATGATTTATCCCGACAATATAATCTCAATCGGCAACCGCCTCTTGATTACCGATATAACGCAAAAAATGCATGTAAAAAAAAACTAACCCCGCGCAAAAAGCCCGCTGCTAAAAAAAGCTCCTCTCTCCGCCAAATACCCGAAACCAATCCGACACAGTCCAATCAAAATAATGAGAACAAGGATATATCCCAAAAGCATGATAATCAAGATCCAAACGATTTGGATTTTTTTTCTTCGCAAGAGGATCAAACATCGCAAATAACCCAAACGGATATTAAGGATAATATGGCTGAAAATAAAGTTTCATCGCCCGAAGAATCAAAAGCGCAAGATATCACCAAAGACGCTAAGACAGAACAAGGCATTTTAGCGATAAACGCCAAAATACCGTCCAAGGATAACCTTGCCGAGCAGGAAAATATCAACGCAACGCAGACTAAAAGACTTAAGACAAACCAATTAAACGCCGAAACAGGCAGCCAAAAAGATATATATTTTAAGTTGCCTTTGCCAACCACGCAAAACAATGAACTTAAAATTAATAATAATGATATAGATGATAAAAATAAAAAGCGACCCCAAACTACCGACCCCAAGGCGCGGTCTTTTGCCAAGATTCTTGCAGATTATATATTTTTGCTGGGCAGGCTCACGACGCAAGCCATTACGGACTTTAACGGCAATATAATAATTCCACAAAACACACTGATAACAGCCGAGGTCGTTTTGAAGGCCTTTAACCAAGGCAGGCTGTTGGAGTTGACCAAATATTCCAAAGCGTAAAATAATTTCCTTAGGGCGATAAACAAAATGAGTCAAAGGAAAATGCTTTTCAAGAACATAAAAAGGCGAATAAGGCAAAGCAAGATAAGGCACAAAAGCAGAACAAAAATACAAAGGCTATTATCACTTATAAGATTCTGAGATTGCCTTTAATAATACGGACATGGCTTTGTTGAGCCGTTGCTGGTGTTCGGGCCATTCGTTTTCGGGTTTTGATTTTATTCTTTGCAGCGCGGAAGCCAAATGCCTTAATGTCGCCGAAGGCGCTTTCGCTTTTATGGCCGCGTCTATCCTTAACAGCAAAGTTTGGGTCTCGGCGTCCATAGGTTTGGGCGCGTTGAATAATTGCCTTGGCGAAATCCTAGGAACAACGGTATAATCCAAAGCCTGCGGGCTCGTAAAATATGAAGGTTCGTCAATAATTCTTTTGTCGTCGGGGACATTAACGCCTGCGGGAATGATAAATTCCTTGGATTTTTTGTTAAGCGCCCATACAAGCCTTTCGTGGGTATATAATGTGGCGTTATAGGATAATTTTTCTATCACAATCAAAACAATAGCCAAAACGCAGCCAAGCCCGACCAAAGCGCACGCAAGCCTGGTGGCTTTTAGGCTTTGCTCAAAGCCATACACAAAAGAGCCAAACATTATGCCCGCCAACACTATTACCGCCGCCAAACAATACATCCAAGATGTTTTATTGGGGATAGTCAGGCATTGGGTAATGGTGAGATAGTCGCTTGGCTTGCCTTTGCGTTCTTTGCGGAAACGATGCCACAGCGATCGCGAAATATAGGGCATTTTTTTCATTTCCACATTAATGGCCGCCTCGTTTGCGCCTTTTTTTATAGCGCGCAAAACATCTTTTGCGGCCGCGCGGTAAGCCACCGCGTTATTGCTCGCAAAATACAAAATTATGGCAAGACAAAACAAAAGGATAAGAACATCGGCCAAAATAAAAAATAATTTATTGATAGCGCCCGCGCCTAAAAACTTTTCCAACCACTTATAAAAATTATCCACCAAATCCATAATTATTACCTATTAATAACAAATATTAAACGCTATTTCTATTAATAAACAATATTATACAATATTATTAATGATATATTTTCTTTTGTCAAATAAAAACTTTAAAAAAGATTATAGATATATTTCCTTGTCTGTTTCAAAAGAGTATATTACTTTTTTGATAACCCGCTCGCCCAAAACGCTCTCGGCCGCTTTTGCGTAAATGTTTAGTTGGCTTTGGTATAGGCTTATTAAGTATTCGTCAGGGCCTTTTGTGGTTTTGTAATCGGCGATAATTATCCCTTCGTTTGTGAAAATGAGCAAATCTATAACGCCCTGGATTAAAACCTTGCCCTCGCCTTGAAGATTTAACTGGGAAGCGTCGGCATAAAACAAAAACTCCCGCTCCCTATAAAATGTATTCTGTTTTGCCGTCAAAATAATGTCGGATTTGAGCGCTTTTAATATTTTTTCGGGATTTATTAGCTGGATATAATCGTCTGACAACAGCTTTTGCTCTTGGAGTTTTTGCATTTGCGCGATAACTTCTTCAACGCTTTGGCAATTTAGGTCAATGTATTTCATAAGCGTATGATAGGCGTTGCCCCGTTCTATGCCGCCTAAGAGCAGTTCTTGGTCTTTGTATATAAAAACGCTTTGGGGGCTCTCCTCGGGCGCGCTAAGCTCCGTTACCGTGTATTTTTGGTTTAGCCTATGGGCTTGATAAATAACGTTAAGGTTTTGGCGTATTTGTTCTTCCAAGTCCTTATCGCCAAGCAAGAGCTTTGGTTTTCCAAAGTCCGAATAATTTTGGACGCTGGCGATGGGTATTATTTGCAGGTTATAACAAGGCGCAATTTTAAGCTGTTCAAACTTGGGCGCGCCAAACAAGAGATTGTTTTTGTCCCTTGCCAGCACGGCCAAAATCCAGTCAAGATAACTTTGAGAACGCAATATCTCAAAAGGCTCAAGCCCCTTTAATTTATAATTTTGGTTTATGGCGCCCGTTAAAACAAGGTGGTATTTCGCGCGGGTTAGCGCCACATATAATATGCGCATTTCCTCTTCGGTTTCTTTTTTTAGATTAAAAAATCTTACCGCGCTTCGCGTCTTAGAATCCAACTTGACGCGATTTTCAAAATCGTAGTTTTTTAGCCCAAGCTTGACTCTTTGGTCTATTAATATTTCGTCAGATAAACGGTTGAACCTGCTTCCCAACCCGCATACAAATACTATGGGGAATTCCAAGCCTTTGGACTGGTGTATGGTCATAACCCTTATGGCTTTGGACTGGGCGTTGGCGGGCATTTCTATTTTAGGCGAGATTACATCGTTGTCTATATAATCCAAAAATTCCGTAACGGTATTGTATTGCAAAACCAAATCCAACAACAATTCCACATATTCAAAATCAGTCTGCGCGAAGGCGGTCAAAAGATATTCTTCGTAATTATACTTGGTTATAATATGCAAAATAAGCTCGCGCAGGCTGTGGCACGCCGCATATTTTCTGTCTTGTGCGAGATTTTCAAAAAATATATTTAATTTTTGGGATATATCGTCGTTTATTTGGTCTTTGTATTTAAACGCCGCTTGATAAAAAAATTCGGTATTTGGATAGCGCTCCCTTATTTTGATTAATTGGTTTTCATGGATTTGGCCAAAAACGCTTTTTAACGCGCCCGTCAACGCTATGTCTTGGTAAGGGTTGTCAATGACTTTTACATAGTCAACAAGCATCAATATCTCAGGGCGGCTTAACAGCTCGGTTTCCAAACCGCTCGCAACGGGATAGACCTTGGATATTTCTTTGATTATCTCAAACGACTTGTTCTTTAATGACCTGAATAAAATGACGATATCGCTATAATCGGGCGGTTGGGGCTGCCCGTCTTTTAACACTCTGCCGTCTTGAAGTATTTTTGATATTTCATTTATTATTATATCGGCTTCGGCTTTGTAATCCGTTATCGTCGTTAGATTGAGATGGTTTTTGACGCTATATACCGTATCGGGTATTATTTTTTGCTCTTTCGGGACTTGGGCTATTGCTATGTTCACGGCGGGATAGGGCGAGGCCAAGTCTTCATTTCGGGCGAAAAACTGCGCCTCGTCTTGATAGTCCACGCCGCCTAACTCCTTGGTCATTATACGCGAGAAAATCTCGTTGTTAAAATCCAGTATGGACCTAACCGACCTGAAATTGTCGTTTAGGTCTATGGCTATATTGTCAGGGTCGGCGCCGCTTTTGAAATCGCGGTATTTTTTGATGAATATATCGGGGTCGCACAATCTAAAGCGATAAATGCTTTGCTTGACATCGCCCACAAAAAACAGCTTGGAATCGGTGAAAAGATTGATTATGGCTTCTTGCATCGGATTAATATCTTGATACTCGTCCACAAAAATATAACGATATGTTTGCCTTATTTCTTTATACACTTCCTCATTGCTCAAAATATCAAACGCGTAGTGCTCCAAGTCGGCAAAGTCAAGCTCAAAATCTTCTTTTTTGAGTTCGGCGTATGTTTTGTCAAATTTGCCGACTACTTCCAAAAGTTTATTGGCTAGCTCTTGGTTGGAGTTATCGTCTTGGGATATTGACTCGTAAAACTTTTGATAAAATTCTTTGGCTTTTTTGCAAAACTCGCTGCTTGCTTTAATAAAGTCAGAAGTTAAGGTATCGCAATCTTTTGGTTCATTTTGAGAAGGCAATTTGGACGGGAATTGACCGCTTGACAGCCCTTCCAATATGCAAGCCGCCGCCGCGATTGCGGGCCCGTAGTCTATTTTTTTGGCGTATTCAATAATCTTTTGGGCGCGGCGCGCGTGATACTGGTCCGCTAATTTTTTATAGTCGTTTATATACTCGTCAACCGCGTCTAAGTCAGGCTCGGTATTCAGCCAATCTTCGCGCTTGGGCAAAGTGCGATAAAAAGCGTGTATTTTAACGATATGCTCTGCTAGCTTGTCCATTCTTCTTTTTCTTGTAAAGATATCGCACAGCCTCAAAAAAACCTCGTCGCCGCTTTCTAGATATTGGTCAAACACTTTTTTGAGCGCTTTTGATTTTTTCAAAGACGCTTCCAAATCCTGAATGACCGTAAAAGCCGAATCCACGCCCGCGACATAATAATACTTCCTAATTAGGTCGGCGCAAAAAGAATGAAGCGTGCAAATTTGGGCCGTTTCGGCGTTATGCAACTGATCCAATATAAAATTTTTGTCCTCATGCTCTTGTAAAGCCTCTGTAAGCCTTTCTATTAGCTTGTTTTTCATATCTTGGGCGGCGGCATTGGTAAAAGTGGTAACCAAAATGTTATTCAGGCTGACTTTATGGTTTTTGATAAGATTGACTATGCGTTCGATCATGACAGTGGTTTTGCCGCTGCCGCTTGAGGCCGAAACCAAAATCTTATTACGGTCAGAGTTTATAACTTTTTGTTGGGAGGGCGTCCATTGGTAAGCCATATTTTACCCCGCTTTTTCTTAATCTTTTTGCCCTAGGCTCGCTATTGTTTTGTTGGTAATATCCAGTTGGTCAAATTCGCGCTGGTTTTGGTAAGGCTCGCAGCATATGCCCCTATAATCGCACCAATTACAAACATCTTCATAGGGATGCGGCTCAAAATACCCCGACGCAAGCTCGTCAATGGCCGTTTTCGTCAAATTAACCGAATATTCCAAGATGTTTTCAAATTCATCCAACTCCAGCGCGCAAGATTGCCTAGCCGCCGCTACCACGGCATCGGGCGTTATAGTTTTGACCGCTATCGGCAAAACATTGCTTTTTTTGGTCTGATACAGCGTTTTGTCCGCCGCCAGCAAAGCTTCTGGCTCGCACGCGACAAGCCCTATATTGCGATATCTGGAATGCTTTTTCTCATCCATAAAATCGTTATTAATCGGAAAATACAAAGACGCGAAGGGTTTTTTGCCAAGCGCTTGGCTGCACGCTTTCATATACAGCATAATTTGAAGATTAATGCCCGCGTAAAGTTCCTCCGCGGAAGACTTAACTTTGCCGCTTTTATAGTCAATGATTTTGATATAATCTTGATATTGGTCTATTCGGTCAACCTTGCCGCCTATATAAGAGGTCATTGTATCGGTTTGTATAACCAAGGGCGGCATTTCCTCGCCTTTTCCAAATTTCTTTTCGGTATAAAGCGTCTTAAAATCAGAGTTTTGGTTTTGCTCAAAAACAGCCCGAGTCGTGTTAATAGCCTCTTTTTTTAATAGCCGCGAAAAATGCGGGTTTTTTTGGAGTTTGATGTTTTCGCTGATTATTTGGTCTGTTATCTTTATGGTTATTTGGTCGCATTCTTCTATGGTTTTAGGGTCATACGCCGCGAATTTTTCCAAAATCTCGTGCAAAATATTGCCTATATCCAATGAATTAATATCGCCGATTGGTCGCCTTGCCAATCTCAAAATATGGCGCATCAAATACATATAAGGAC
>JAAZDJ010000071.1 GCA_012512255.1 Clostridiales bacterium
CGGCAAAACACTTAGGCGTCAAGGCGGGCGACAAAATAAAAATAATCCACAAAAGCCTGCCCTTTGACGATTGGGAATACGAAATAAAAACAATCAGCGATTATATATTGGGCGATGTAATATTTTTCCCAAAGGATATTTTGATTGAGGAGTTTAATAAGACCTATAATACATCTTTTGACAATATCTACAATGTAATAATCAGCCAGACTGTTTTGCCCGATATGGAAGAAGCCGATTATACCGATATTTACGACTATCTCTTAAAAACAATAGACCAGGCGCTGGGCGCGCTGATCGCGGCGATATTTATCATTGGCGTCTCAGCGGTCTTAGTCGCCGTCGTGCTTGTGTATATAATAGTGGATTTGATCTTGGAAGAAAACAAATATAATATAGCTTTATTCAAAATGTTTGGGTATTCGTCAGCCAAAGTCAATTCGCTTATCCTAAACGGCGGGATACTCTTTGCCGCCGCAGGCTTGATCTTGTCGTATCCTTTGGATTTATGGTTTATAGGGTATATACTCAACCGCTTTACGCAAGGAATGAGCGTAATGGTTAACCCCGTTATTTCATGGTGGACCGCGCTAATCGCTTTTTTGGTCGCCGCGACAGTTTACGGCTTGTCAAGGGCGCTCGCCGCCCGCAGAATCGCCAAAGTTCCTATTGGCGAGGCGCTAAAGAACAACGAGCAATAAATAATTTTATTGATAAATAGTTTTTATGATTGGGGCGTATTATAATCGCATGCGTCTTATTTTTTTCCTAATTTGTTATATTTCTTAGCAATTTATTGTTTTCCGCTAATTTAGATTATATTATTATATTTTCAAAATCTGACAAAATCAAAAGGATTATGCGGGCATATTTTTATATGCTGTAATTTGTGTTTGCCATTTTTTTAGGGAGAAGCGGATGAGAATAACCACAAAAAGTTTTGAAAATATTGACAAAAAGAAAATAAGGCTTTATATATTTTTAAAATATCTTACATATTTTTTGGTCATGCTTACGCTGGCGCGCGCCAATATTGACTCATTAAGGCCTTTTGCGTGGGGGCTGTATGTCGCCTTGGTGTTTTTTGGGCAAAACGCGCTGGTTGTTTCTTTGTTATATTTCGCGGCTTGCGCCATTATAGAGCCTACCATAAATTCCTTGATAAGCGCCGTATGCATAGTATTGGTTATGCTTATCGTCTCTATCATTCACCTAAAGGCAAAAAAGCCGATGACTTTGCCCTTGCTGTTTTTATACGCGTTTTTGGGTCAAGGCGGCTATTTATATGTATGTTTTTCTGTCGGCTATAACGCGCTAAACGCCGTGTTAAACCTGATGTTTGGAATGGTCTTTTTATACGCGTGCGTTACGGTTTGCCATAGCGTTATCGTTCGGGGTCTAAAATACCGCCTTAACAAAAACGATCTGGCCTGTCTTGCTTTTTTTATCGTCGCGCTGTTTAACGGCTTGGCGTCTTTTGATTTTGTAGGGGAAGCCGTAGTAAGGGCTGTTTTTTGCCTGACTATGCTTATAATAGTTTATTCTGTGGGCGCAGCGCCCGCCTGCGGTTACGCGGTTTTTTGCGGACTTGGGGTGACTCTTGCGACCAAAGACATTACTTACGCCGCGTCATTTGTGGCTTGCGCGCTTACCGCAAGCCTGTTTACCGAGATATCCAAAATTATGACCGCAACCGCGCCTGTTTTAACCGATATTGTGTTTGGGCTTTATTTTAATTCTTATTTTAATTACGGCGTAGTTTCCGTATTGGCTTTGGCGGCGGGCGGCGTTTGTTTTGTCTTTTTGCCGAAAGCGGCGCTAACGAGAATAAGGGAATTATTTGTGGGCGCCAATACCGCTTTGGCGGCCAGAAACATAGTCAACAGGGCCAAAGAACAATTATACAAGCGCCTTAAAAACCTAAGCCGTATTTTTTCTGATATGGACAGGATTTTTAGGACTTCGGTAAGGGGCAATATCCCTTTGGACAAAACAATAGATGTCATGGCGGACGAGATTCCGCTTAGGCTTTGCTCGTCTTGTCTAAATTACCCGAGATGTTACGAATATAAAGACGATATTATAATGAGTTTTAAAGATATGCTAGCCCCCGCGCTCAAAAAAGGGCGCGCGACCATAATTGATGTTCCAACCTACCTTACCTCTAGGTGCGATAAAGTCAATGCGCTATTAAATTTGATTAACGATATGATAGAAAATTACAAAAAAGACAATCTTGTTATTGAAAATTTGGATATTTCAAGGGTATTGGTCGCCGAACAATTGGGCGGCATCTCCAAAATGATGCTAAGCGTGGCCGAAGAAACAAGGCAGGGCATTTCGTTTGACTTAAACAACGAGCGCGCGATGCTGGAAGAGCTCACCTATAACGATATTATCTGCCAGGAAGCTATCTTAAGCCAAGAAAAATTAGGGTGCGTAAGCGCCGAGCTTGTTTTGATGAGCGGCAGTTACGACGCGGAAAGCGTAAAAAGGATAGTCTCCAAAGTTTTGAACAAAAAAATGGGGATAATCAGCGAAGAGGCCGCGCCCGACAGCAATTGGAACATAGTAACCCTCAAAACCGCGCCGCCTTACGATGTTATATTCGGCGCGGCCTGCGCGCCCAAAGCGGGCAACGCGATAAGCGGAGACCGCCATAGTTTTGAGAAAATCAGCGACGACAAGTTTTTGATGGCGCTTTGCGACGGCATGGGCGCGGGCCAAAGCGCCGAAAGACTGTCCAATACGGCGCTGGCGCTTATAGAAAATTTTTATAAAGCGGGTTTTGATAATATGACAATACTATCAAGCGTCAATAAGTTTTTGGCTTATACCGACGACGAGAGTTTTTCGGCGCTGGATATTTGCGTAATCAATCTGCGCGAATGCGCCTGCGATTTTATAAAGCTGGGCGCGCCTTACGGGATTTTAAAACACGGGCCTGACAGCGAGATTATAGAAGGCGCCTCGTTGCCTATGGGTATTTTGGAAGAGGCCAAGCCCACGGTGTTTAGAAAATTATTAAAAGCCAACGATATGATAATTTTATCTACCGACGGGGTTACCGACGTGTTTAAGGATTTTGGCTCTTACAAGGCGTTTGTGGACTCAATCAACACTTTGAACCCCCAAGTGATGGCCGATACCATTTTGGACTATTGCGTAAAAGCCGACAAGAGCGCGCCTCACGACGATATGTCGGTTATATGCGCGCGTATTTTCCCGCTGCTTTGATTAAGTATTTAAAAAATAATGATTTGTTGTAAACATAATAATATTTATGCTATAATTTAGTTTGAGGTTTTTTTGATGGAAAACGCCGAAATAAAATTTGCTCTTTCAAAAAAAGAGTTGTTTTGGCTTTATACCCTCGCGTATATCAAGACGGCTATTGTTATACTGGCGGCGGGCGTTGTCCTGGGGTTTATAGGGCTTATGGTCTTTGCGTTGGACCGCCTTACGCCTGTGGTGGATTGGCAAAACTATTACCAAAACTTGTATTTGCTGAGCGTTTTGACGCTGGGCGCGGGCGTTATTTACGGGCTGGGCGTTATGGCTTTTTCGGGCATGCGCGTATTGGCGACCAAAAAAGGCCCGGCGATGTTTGGCCAAAGGATAATTTCCATAGAACAAGAACGCGCCGTCGTTTCATACGCCGACGGCAAAAAGGATATTATCAAGTGGGGGCAATATAAAATCCATTTTGAAAACCAAAAATATATAATACTAAAAAGCGATATTAATACTTTTATACTCAAAAAAGAGGCTTTTTCGCCTCAAGACCTAAATTGGCTTAAGCAAAACCTGAAAGAACAAAATATAAACGAGTATCGCAAAAAAATCCAAGCCAAAAGGAACCGCTAAATGGAAATTAACTTCACGCTGACTAAGGACGATCTTATAGATTACTACAAAAGCGCCAACCGCAACACTTTCATAGTATGGGGCGTTATTGTTTTGGCTTTTTCGGGGCTTATAATAGCGGGCGCAGTTTTAAATAACACTAATCTTTTGGGAATGGGCGTTTTGATAGTCGTCTTCTCCGTTCTTTTTATATTGCTGACGCTTTTTAAAATTATTGCCGTATTTAAAAAAAGCGTCCAAACGCTCAAAAACGACGTTATAACGGTGGAGTTAAACCCGGATTTTATCCAAATCAGAAAAAGCGGCAAAATAAGGTGGGAATATATATTTGAGCTGTTGGAATATAAAAACCTGTTTGTTTTAAAGCTCAACAAGGCCAGCGTGTTTATTTTGCCCAAGAGGGCGCTTGGCGGGCAAGCTCAAAGTTTGTTAAAAGAATATTATCAAGCGGGATTAAAAAAAAGAAAATCCGCAATAAAAAATAAATAAGGCAGGATAAAGATATGGGGCTTATTAAGGCTATATTGGGCTCGGATAATAAAAGAGCGTTAAAAAAACTTGAAGTCATCGCCGCCAAGATAGAAAACTTGGCGGACAAATATAAAGCCATGAGCGACGACGAGTTAAGGGCCGTTACGCCTTGGCTAAAAGACAGGCTGCAAAACAATTACGAGACCTTGGACGATCTTTTGCCCGACGCTTACGCGGCGATGCGCGAAGCCAGCGAAAGGGTTTTGGGGATGCGCCATTTCCATGTGCAGCTTTTGGGCGGCATTGTTCTGCATCAGGGCAGAATCGCCGAGATGAAAACGGGCGAGGGCAAAACTTTGGTCGCGGTCTTGCCTGCCTACCTTAACGCCTTAACCGGTAAGGGCGTGCATATAGTTACGGTCAACGACTATCTTGCCAAAACGCACGCCGAATGGATGGGCAAAGTTTTTAGGTATATGGGCATAAGCGTGGGCGTGTCCATACCGGGCATGAACAACGACCAAAAGCGCCAAGCTTACAGCGCCGATGTGACATATTGCACCAATAACGAGCTTGGGTTTGATTACCTAAGAGATAATATGGTTATTAACGCCCGCGACAGGGTGCTGAGGGATTTGCATTTTGCCATTGTGGACGAAGTTGACTCAATTTTAATAGACGAAGCGCGCACGCCTTTGATTATAAGCGGCCGCAGCGAAAAGTCTTCGGATATGTATATTAAAGTCAACAAGTTCGCCAAATATCTAAAGCCCGAAGATATTGACTTGGACGAGGAAAAAAAGACCGTCCACCTTACCGACGCGGGCGTCGCAAAAGCCGAGAGATATTTTGCGGTGGAAAACTTGGGCGACCCTGAAAACGACGAATTGTATCATTATATAAACAACGCTTTGCGCGCGCATTTTATAATGAAACGCGACAACGATTATATCGTCAAAGACGGCGAAGTCATAATCGTGGACGAGTTTACCGGCCGTCTTATGATAGGAAGGCGCTATAGCGACGGATTGCACCAGGCGATAGAAGCCAAGGAAAATGTGCGCATCCAAGACGAAAACAAGACGATGGCGACCATTACCTTCCAAAACTTTTTCCGTCTTTATCAAAAGCTCTCGGGCATGACGGGCACGGCCAAGACCGAGGAAAGCGAGTTTAACGCTATATATAACTTGGATGTCGTTGTTATCCCTACCAACAAGCCGATGATTAGGGTGGACGAGGAAGACCAAGTCTATACAACCCACGCGGGCAAGCTAAGGGCTATTGTGGCCGACATCAAAGAATGTTACCAACGCGGCCAGCCCGTGCTGGTAGGCACGGTTACCGTTGAAAAAAGCGAAGAGTTGTCGCGGCATCTAGCGCGCGAGCGCATACCCCATAATGTGCTTAACGCCAAAAACCACGCGTTAGAAGCCGAAATTATAGCCCAAGCGGGCAGAAAGGGCGCCGTTACCATTTCAACCAATATGGCGGGACGCGGAACGGATATTCTTTTGGGCGGCAACCCCGAGTTTATGGCGAAACGGCGCATGAGGGAGTTAGGATACAAAGACGAAATTATAGAAGCCGCCACTTCTTACGCGCCTACGGACGACCCCGAGGTCTTGGCGGCAAAAGCCGAATTCAAAAAACATTACGACGCGTTTTACGCCCAGACCCAAAAAGAAAAAGAAGAGGTAATCGCTCTGGGAGGCTTAAGGGTCATAGGCACCGAGCGCCATGAATCGCGAAGGATAGACAACCAGCTTCGCGGCAGGGCGGGCAGGCAGGGCGATATCGGCTCTTCTATCTTTTATTTGAGCATGGAAGACGACCTTATCAGGTTGTTTGGCGGGGACAGGATGAAGCGCATAGCCGAGATGTTTAGGCTTGACGACGATATGCCCTTGGCTATGAAGATGCTTACCAAGCGCATAGAAGGCGCCCAAAAGACCGTTGAGGGCAGAAACTTCTCGATAAGGCGTTATGTCTTGGAATATGACAATGTAATGAACACCCAAAGAACGATTATATATTCCCAGCGCAATAAGGTTCTGATGGGCGAAAGCGTGCACGACGAGATAATGGAAATGATGCGGCACCAAGCCCAAGTCATAACCGAGTTCCACGCCGATCGCACTGTGGATTGGCAAGAGTGGGATATTGAAAGCTTTAACAGGGACATAGAGCGCTATCTTTTGCCGCATGAAAAAGAGTTTTTGACCGAAGAAAGACTGTCCAAATGGGATGTTGACGATATCATTGAAAACTTAATAAACGAGATGACCGATTATTACTACAAGAAAAGAGAACTGGCCAAAGAAATGGGCATAAATTTTGACGAGGTTGAGCGCGTGGTGCTGCTAAGGGTGGTGGATTCGCAGTGGATGGAACACATAGACGCAATGGATGTGCTGCGCCGCGGCATAACCTTGAGAGCCTACGGTCAGCAAGACCCCGTAATCGCCTATAAAAAAGAAGGCTTTGAGATGTTTGACGAGATGATAGACCGCATCAAAGAACATACCGTGCAGTTTCTTATGAGGGTCAACATTGAAAGAGCGCCCGTAAGGCGCGAACAGCAACGGATGGAATTAAAAGCCGCGCGCGGCGGCGGGCTTGTCTTGCAAAAAGCCATCGGCGCGCCCCAAAAAGCCCAGCCCGCGGTGTCCCAATAAGAAGTGGGCAGGAACGAGCCTTGCCCTTGCGGAAGCGGCAAAAAATATAAAAATTGCTGCGGAAGCGTCGTATAAAACCATAAACAGGAGAGACATTTAATAATGATAAAGTTAGAAACCGTCAAATACGAACTAGCGCAATGCCGAACGACCTTAAAGGCGATAGGAGACTCTCTTTGACTTGGCCAAGATCGAGAAAGAGATAGACCAGCTGCTAAAACGGCAAAGCCAAGAGGATTTTTATAAAAACCTGCAAGAAATCAAAGAAGTCAACCAAAAGCTAAAAATACTTCAAGAAAAAGCCGATGGTTATAAAGATATATCAAACCGCGCGGACGAGATCGCGGAGTTGATAGAGCTTGCCGAGGCCGAGGAAGACGAGGCTTTGGCGGACGAGATCATAAAAGATTTTGAAGATTTAAAAAAGGATATTGAAAAACTTAATCTCCAAACCTTGCTAAAAGGCGAGTATGACGCGCATAACGCGATTATGACGCTTCATGCCGGCGCGGGCGGAACCGAAGCGCAAGACTGGACGGAAATGCTGTATCGGATGTATGCGCGATACGCCGAAAAAAACAACTTTTCCGTAAAAGTCATAGATTATCTGGAAGGCGACGGCGCGGGGATAAAAAGTATCACTTTTATAGTGGAAGGGCCTAACGCTTACGGGTTTTTGAAAGCCGAAAAGGGCGTCCACAGGCTTGTAAGGATTTCGCCGTTTGACGCAAACGCCCGACGCCACACGTCTTTTGCGTCCGTGGAAGTCGCGCCCGAAATCGAACAAGACACCGATATAGAAATTAAGCCCGACGAGCTTAAAATTGACACATACAGAAGCGGCGGCGCGGGCGGACAGCATGTCAACAAGACGGAGTCAGCCGTGCGCATAACGCATATTCCTACGGGCATTGTCGTGCAGTGCCAAAACGAGCGCTCCCAAACCCAAAACAAAGAGACGGCTATGAAAATGCTTATTTCCAAATTGGCGGAATTAAAAGAGCGCGAAAACCAACAAAAGATTGAAAGCCTAAAAGGCGAAATCAAAAAAATTGAATGGGGCAGCCAAATACGCTCGTATATTTTCTGCCCTTACACATTGGTAAAAGACCACCGCACAGGCTATGAAGACCCCAATGTCCAGGCTGTAATGGACGGCGAGATTGACGGGTTTATCAACGATTATTTGAGAAAAACGCAATGATTATTAAAGAACAAAACGATGTTTTGATACTGGGCATAGAAACTTCTTGCGACGAAACTAGCGCCGCCATGGTCAAAAACGGCCGCGAGGTTTTGAGCAATATAATATCAAGCCAAATAGACATCCATAAGCGCTTTGGCGGCGTCGTCCCTGAGATCGCGTCCCGCAACCATACTATGGCTATTGTCAATGTTTTGGACCAAGCCTTGTCCCAAGCCAATATCGCGCCAAACGATATTGACGCCGTGGCGGTGACTTACGGCGCCGGGCTTGTGGGCGCGCTGCTGGTCGGGGTGAGCGCGGCAAAGGCGATTAGTTATTTGCTGAATAAGCCGCTTATCGCAGTCGATCATATAAGGGCGCATATCGCCGCAAATTATCTTGACAATTCCGACCTCGTCCCCCCGTTTTTGTGCGCCGTGGTAAGCGGCGGGCATACAGAGCTTGCGGACATTAAGGATTATACGCGCTATGAGATTTTGGGCGCGACCTTGGACGACGCAGCGGGCGAGGCTTTTGACAAGGTGGCGCGGGCGCTGGGATTGGGCTATCCGGGCGGGCCTGAAATAGACAAAAGGGCAAGACTGGGCAAACGCAATATAGAATTTTTTAAAACGGCAAAAATCATCAGCGACGATTATAACTTCAGTTATAGCGGGCTAAAGACAGCTGTGATAAACTACCTGCACAACGCCCGACAAAGAGGCCAAGAAATAAACATAAACGACATATGCGCTTCCTTTACCTATTACGCTTTGGAACCCATAGTCCAAAAGGCTTTTGACGCCGCGCGCAACCTTGGATATGAGAATATAGCTTTGGCGGGCGGCGTGGCCGCCAATAGTTACCTTAGGCGGCGCTTTAAAGAAATGGGCAATAAATACGATATAAATGTCTATGTCCCAAGCCCCAAGCTGTGCACGGACAACGCGGCTATGGTGGCCTCAATGGGATATTATAATTATATTAATAAAGTCAATATCGCGGATATGACCCTTAACGCCGCGCCTTCGTTATGAAAAAAATTATTAATTGGTTGACAAAAACCTTTTTCCCGCCTGATTACAAATGTATTATTAGCGACAGGGAGATTTTTAACAATCCTAAGAATTCTATCTGCAGCGAGTGTAAATTAGAGTTTAACGACCAAAACTTTTGCCAAAAATGCGGAACAGTATTAGAAAGCATGTCAGTTTTTTGCCAGGACTGCAAAAATTACAAGCCGCATTATTTGTTCGCGCGAAGCGTTCTAATATACGAGGGCAACGCCCAAAAGCTGATACAAGGCTTTAAATACGGCAACAAAAAATACCTATGCGAGCCGCTGGGGCGGATGATGTCCGATTATTTTGCCGGCTTGGATTGGGATGTGGACTTGGTCGCGCCCGCGCCTATGTCGCAAGAGAGGCTTAAAGAGCGGGGGTATAATCAGTCCAAACTATTGGCCCAAATCATCTGCCAAAACCATAACCTAAAAATGCAAGACGGCCTTTTGCATAAAATCAAGCATACGCCCTATCAAGCCCGGTTGTCCCGACAAGAGAGGCTCGTACAGGTAAAGAATAATTTTTGGGTAAATAATAACGCCGATATAAAAGGCAAAAGCGTCTTGATTGTGGACGATGTTATGACCACGGGCGCGACGATGGACGAGTTGGCCCGCATACTGTTAAAACAAAAGGCGCGGCAAGTCTATGTCTTGGTCTTGGCCCAGCCGCGCAAAAAAATAAAAGGACTTTATTAAAGTCCTCTTGAGGTTGCTTGACCTTGAAAGATTTGTTTTACAGCTTCTAAGGTGTCTTGGAAATATTCTTTTGTGTGCGGTTTTACCTTTTTTCCTAAAATTTGGCAATATTGCTCGTCATGGTTATATTGCTGCAAGACAAATTTTTTTGCGCCTTTTAACTCTTGGGCTATTTGGATTATGTCTTGCTTGGTCAATGTGGGCGCGAAAGTCGTTCTAAATTCATAGTCTACGCCGCTGTTTAGGATAATCTCAACCGATTTTTTTATCTCGTTAATGTCAACGGGAACGCCTGCCGTTTGGGCATATTTTTCAAGCGGGGCTTTGTAGTCCATAGCGATGTAATCTACCAAACCTTGGTCTATGAGGCTTTGCAAAACTTTCGGGCGGCTGCCGTTGGTGTCGATTTTGACCGGATAGCCCAGCGCCTTTACTTTTTTGATAAATTCGGGCAATTCTTTGTTAAGCGTGGGCTCGCCGCCGCTTATGACCACGCCTTGAAGCTGGCCTTTCCGTTTTTCCAAAAAAGCCAAGACCTCGCCCTCGTCAATATCGCCCGTTGATTTTATATAAGGCCTGTTATGGCAATACCAGCAATCAAAGTTACAGCCGCCTAAGAAAACCGCACACGATATGTGTGCGGGATAATCTATGAAGGAATTTTTTATATAGCCTGCTATCTTCATCTTTTTATATTCCCGAAGCGGCCGATAAGCTTTCAAACTGCTTCTTGACTTTTTCCATATCGTTGGGCATTACATATTTTATTCTTTGCCTGTATTCCTCTTTTTTGCCCCTGTTGTAGTTTTGGACAGGGCGCAAATAACCCACTACTCTGGACCAAACCTCGGCTTCTTGGTTGCAATGCGGGCAGGTGAAATGCTCGCCCGCTATATAGCCGTGCTCCTGGCATACCGAGAAGGTCGGGGTGAGCGAAATATACGGCATTTTGGAGTTGTTAAATACGGTCTTAATTAAATTTTTGCAAGCTTCAATATCGTCAATTTTTTCGCCTAGATAAAAATGCAACACCGTTCCGCCTGTGTATAACGACTGCAATTCGTCTTGGTTTTCCACGGTTTCAAAGATATCGTCGGTGAAGTTTACGGGCGGCTGCGTTGAATTGGTGTAGTAAGGCTCGTTGACGCCGCTTGCGATAATGTCGGGATACCTTTCGGTGTCCAGCTTGGCAAGCCTGTAGCTTGTGCTTTCGGCAGGCGTGGCCTCAAGGTTATACATATGCCCTGTTTCTTTTTGGAACTCAACCATTATTTCCCTTAAGTAATGCATAACCTCCAAAGCGAACGCTTTGCCCTCGGGCGCGGTTATATCCTTGCCCATAAAGTTCAAAAGCGCCTCGTTCATGCCCACGATGCCTATGGTGTTAAAGTGGTTGTGCCAATACTGTCCCGTGCGCGCTTTTACGCCCGCCAAAAAATGCGCCGAATACGGATACAATCCTTTTTCGGTCTGGTCTTCTATAATCTTGCGCTTGATCTCCAGCGATGTCTTGGCGATGTTGCAAAGTCTTCTTAAATGCCCGAAAAACTCTTGCTTGGTCTTGCTTAAATATCCGACTCTTGGCAGGTTCAAAGTAACCACGCCGATAGAGCCCGTCAAGGGGTTGGACCCGAACAAACCGCCGCCTCTTTTTTTGAGCTCGCTCACATCCAGCCTGAGCCTGCAGCACATGGACACGGCGTCCTCGGGGTCTAAGTCGCTGTTTATATAGTTGGCAAAATACGGAATACCGTATTTGCAAGTTATCTTCATAAACGCGTTGGTCACTTCGCTGTCCCAATCAAACTCTTTGGTTATGTTAAGGGTGGGTATGGGGAAGGTAAACACTCTGCCTTTGGCGTCGCCTTCCAGCATGACCTCGCAAAACGCCAAGTTGAACATATCCATTTCTTTTTGGAATTCGCCGTATGTGGCGTCTTGGACCGCTCCGCCTATTATCACAGGCTGGTCTTTTAGGGCGTTGGGCACTTTTATATCAAAAGTCAAATTGGAAAACGGGCATTGGAAACCTACGCGGGTAGGAACATTTATGTTAAACACAAACTCTTGCAAGCATTGTTTTACTTGCTCATAGGTCATATTGTCATATCTGATAAACGGCGCAAGATAGGTGTCAAAGCTGCTCCAGGCTTGCGCGCCCGCGGTCTCGCCTTGGGTGGTAAAAGTCGCGTTGACGATTTGGCCCAAAAGCGAACGCATATGCTTGGGCGGCTTGCTTTCTACCTTGCCCGGCACTCCGCCAAACCCGTGCAACAAGATATGCCTTATATCCCAGCCCGCGCAATAGGGCCCGAAAAATCCCAAGTCGTGCAGATGGATTTCGCCGCTCTCGTGCGCGTTGCGCACATCCACGGGATAAATCTCGTAAAGCCAATATTTTTTGGTAAACGATTCCCTTATATAGTTATTGAGCCCGTTGACTGATTTTTGGACATTGGCGTTTTCTTTGATAGCCCAATCGTTTTCGCCCAAATAGTTTCCAAACATGTCAATGGTCGCGCCGATAAGCGCGTTGATTTTTCGCGCGCTATGGCGTTTCTCTCTATAAAGAATAAACGCTTTGGCGGTCTTGGCGTGCCCGTTTTCTATAAGGACTTTTTCCACCATGTCCTGAACATCTTCCACATGCGGACGTCTGCCGCCAAAGTTTTGTTCTAATTTTCTGACAACTTCCTCGCTTAGCCGCTTTGCCAGCTCGCGATCGTCGCCTCCCACTGCGACAGCGGCCTTATAAATGGCGTTGGTAATTTTCTCAATGTCAAAGGATTGAACGGTTCCATCCCTTTTCAATATTTCCTTTATCATATGTTCGCTCCCTTATATTTGATATCATTCATAATATCATATACTATATATAGTGTCAATATGTATTTAAAAATACAATATATAGAAAATATTATAATAAACCGCTTTAGTATAACTTTGGATTATGCAAAGGTAACTTGTATTTTTTATCTTGATGTTTTCTTGAGATTATTGACTTCGGCGTCCAATATATTTCTCAATTCTTTCATTAATTCTTTGGAAGGCGGCGCTACGTCTTCCAATGAATACGAAAGGCCAAGCTCGCGCCATTTTTTTATACCCAGGGTGTGGTAAGGGATGAGCTCGTATCTTTGCGCTTTTACGCAATATTTGGCAAGCGCTTTAATTTGGGAATTTGCGTCATTGACGCCGGGCACTATGACCTGCCGTATCCAAAAATCAACGCCATTTTCGACCAAATATTGATACATCTTTAAAGTAGGCTCAAAATCCGCGCCCGTCAATTTTTTGTACTCAACCGGGTCGGTGTGCTTAATGTCCAAAAGTACAAGGTCGGTCAAGGTAAGCAATCTTTTGACATCGTCGTTGAGCATTCCCGCGGTGTCTATCGCGGTGTGGATGGATTCTTTTTTCAAAAGCTCAAAAAAATCATACAAAAATTTCGCCTGCAGTAAGGGCTCGCCCCCCGAGACCGTGACGCCGCCGTTTTTTATGAAATATGGTTTGAATTTTATGACTTTTACAAACAACTCTCGGGCGGTGTAAACCGCGCCGCAAGAGCGCCGCCAGGTGTCGGGATTGTGGCAATAACGGCATCTTAGGCCGCACCCCTGCATAAAAACCACCGTTCTTATGCCCGGCCCGTCCACCGCGCCCAATGATTCTATGGAATGGACATAACCTATTTTCATATTAGTTTAATTATACCCTATAAACCCAATACGATAAAGCCCCGAAAAGCGCTTGGGCTTTTGGGGGCTTAAAGCCTGTGAAAACCTCTAAACGCTTTATAGCGAGTCAAAAAAAGTTCTTTTTATTACCTCGTCTTGCTGCATCTTGTTTAAAGAGTTAAACCTTACCGCGTAGCCGCTCACCCTTATGGTAAGGTTGGGGTATTTTTCGGGATGTTTTTGCGCGTCCAATAGGCATTCGCGGTCCAAAACATTGACATTTATATGGTGCGAGCCTTGGGAGAAATAACCGTCCAAAATATTGACCAAATTGGTTTGCCTTTCTTTTAGGTCGGCGCCCAATGTTTTTGGGGTAATGCTGAATGTGTTGGATATGCCGTCCAAGCAAGCCTCGTAAGGTATTTTGGCGACGCTGTTTAGTGAGGCAAGCGCGCCGCAGCATTCCCTGCCGTGCATAGGGTTAGCCCCGGGCGCGAAAGGTTCGCCAAACTTTCGGCCGTCGGGCGTGGACCCCGTCTTTTTGCCGTATACGACATTGCTGGTTATGGTCAAAATGGACAGAGTATGCTTGGCGTTGCGGTAGGTCGGACGCTTCTTTAGCGCCTCGTAAAAATACGAAACGATCTCGCGGGCGATGGAGTCCGCCCTCTCGTCGTCGTTGCCGTATTTGGGAAAGTCGCCTTCCACGATATAATCAACCACAATGCCTTGCTCGTTTGGTATGGCTTGGACCTTGGCGTGTTTGATCGCGCTCAAAGAATCCGCCGCGACCGAAAGCCCGGCGATTCCAAACGCCATAAGCCTTTCCACATGGGTGTTGTGCAAGGCCATTTGGATTTTCTCATATGCGTATTTGTCGTGCATATAATGGATGATGTTCATTGTGTCCACATACAGCGCCGCCAGCCAATCCATATACTTTTTAAATCTTTGGTAAACCTCGTTATAATTAAGCCCGCCTGTCAATACGGACATCTGGGGACCTATTTGGACGCCGCTTAATTCGTCTTTGCCGCCGTTGATTGCCATAAGCAACACTTTGGGCAGGTTGCAACGCGCGCCGAAATATTGCATCTGCTCGCCTATTTTCATGGCGCTGACGCAGCAGGCAATGCCGTAATCGTCGCCGTAAATAGGGCGCATTATATCGTCGTTTTCGTATTGTATGGAATTGGTGGCAATGCTGATATAAGCGCAATATTCTTTGAAGTTTTGCGGCAAGCCCTCCGACCATAACACCGTCAAGTTGGGCTCGGGCGAAGGGGTCAAGTTTTCCAGCGTGCGCAAAAACCTATAGGAAGTTTTGGTGACCATATGCCGCCCGTCAAGACACATTCCGCCTATGCTCTCGGTAACCCAAGTCGGATCGCCCGCAAACAGCTCGTTGTATTCGGGCGTCCTTAGTTGGCGCGCCATTCTGAGTTTTAGGACGAACTGGTCTATAAGCTCTTGGGCGAATTCTTCGTTTATGACGCCGTTTTTGATATCCCTTTGGATATAAATATCCAAAAACGTGGATACCCTGCCTAAGCTCTCGGCCGCGCCGTTTTGTTCTTTTATGGCCGCAAGATAGGCGAAATACAGCCATTGCACAGCCTCTTGGGCGTTTGAGGCGGGTTCGGAAATATCGTATCCATACATAGCCGCCATTTGTTTTAGCTGGTCCAAATATTCTATCTGGCGGAAAACCTCTTCCCTTAGGCGAATATTTTCGTCCAGCATTATGGTATTCTCAAGCTCTTGCATATCGGCTTTTTTCTTTTCAATCAAGTAATCCACGCCATATAAAACCACCCTTCTATAATCGCCGATAATCCTGCCCCGCCCATACGCGTCGGGCAAGCCCGTGATAATCCCGCTTCGGCGGGCTTTTCGCATAGTGGAAGTATAAACCCTAAACACGCCGTCGTTGTGGGTGGTGCGGTATTTGAATTGGTCTTCTATCTTTTGGGATAGCTTGTAACCGTAAGATTCGCAAGCCGCCCGCGCCATGCGCATTCCGCCAAAGGGATTGACGCCGCGCTTTAGGGGCTGGTCGGTCTGGAACCCTACGATAAGCTCGTTGTCTCTGTCCAAATATCCAGGCTTATATGAAGTCAGAGAACTTACGGTTTCGGTGTCAATGTCCAGCACCCCGCCCCGTTCTTGTTCCAGTTTATGAAGCTCGTTATATTTTTCCAATAAGCCCAGCGTCCGCTTGGTGGGGCCCGCCAAAAAGCTTTGGTCGCCGTCATAGGGCTCGTAATTTGCGACGATAAAATCGCGCACATTGACATCTTTTTCCCAAAGATGCGTTTTAAACCCATTCCATTCTTTTCTCATAGGTATATATCCTTTAAATTTTTTCATTAATCATTAACATTTTTTAGCCCTAATGGGCGGATAGTTATTATACATCCAAAATCTTAGTATTGGCAAGCATTATACTGTGAAAAAATTACAAAAATGGTTTGATAATTTGTTGTCAAACTGTAGCTTTTTTGCGGTTTCTTTGGAATAATATAATATTTTAGAATATTATGTCTTTGCGCGCCAAAAAGACACGCAAAAACATTAAATCTTATAGTGTTTTGTTAGATTTTTGCTTTGGCAATTTTATTCTTCGGCGGGCAATTCTTCTTTTTTTGGGGGCAGCAACAAAAGCATGGAAACCCTTTGTTTATATTCCGCGTAGTCCGGACGCGTGTTTAGCAATTTCTTTTCTATCATAGGAATGCTGATAAACAAAAACAGCAAAGTAATCAAAACCGCGCCTACAAAAGAATACCAAGGCGTATTTAAGTCGCTGAAGGAAAAAATAAACACGCCCCACCAAAAAACTATTTCGCCCAAATAATTGGGGTGTCTTGAGTATGCCCAAAGGCCTTTGTCCATTACTTTTAGGGCGTTTTCGCTGTCTTTTCTGAAATCTTTCATTTGCTTGTCGGCGAGCAGCTCAATTAATGTCGCTATAATCATAATGAGCATGCCCAAAGAAGTAAAAAAGTTAAAAGACGGGTTGCCGAAAATCGCGTAATATAAGGGAACCGTTCCCAAATACACTAACACGGTTGGCATAAGGTTGATTCCAAAAAGATTGGTAACAAAAAACAGCTTGAGGTTTTTTTCTTTTAGCATAATATAGCGCCAGTCTTGCGTTTTGGTCAAGCCCATAAAGCCCGACGCCCAATTATATGTAAGCCTTACCGCCCAAAAACCAACGCATATAAGCATCAAAACATCCCCAAGCCTCAGAGGTTGTCCTCGCAAAACAAGCCATGCCGATATTATGACAATGGGCTGAACGCTCCAATAAGGGTCGTATATGCTGGAGTTTTTAAAAATAATCCCAAACAGCCACACAACAAGCGTCGCGCACACATCGGCTATAAATGTCAATAAAATATCATTGTTGAAAAACGGTTTCAATAAGACAAAAACCAAAATTCCTAACGCCGCAGCCAAAATATATACAGCCGTCACAACCAAAAAACTTATCGGTCTGTTCATAAATCCTCCGCTCGTATAACAATATAATAAATGCCTTGCATTACCTATATTATTTTTATAAACCGCGCCCTTATCAAATGAAACATTTACAATTATGTATATTTAATATATAATTAATTATAGAATATTTTGAAAAAACCTTAGGCGGATAATATGGCAAAGATACTGATTATAGAAGACGACCCTCAAATCTCGCGGCTGGTTATGCTGGATCTGATACACGAGGGATACGAAGCGGAGTGTTCGGCGGACGGCAGGGAAGGGCTGGAAAAGGCCCAGCTTGGCGATTACGATTTGATTATTTTGGATATTATGCTGCCGTCGCTAAACGGGCTGGAAGTATTAAGAAGGCTAAGAATGACCAAAAACACGCCCGTTATTATGCTGACGGCGCGCGACCAAACCATAGACAAGGTTATGGGCCTTGACATGGGCGCCGACGACTATATGACCAAGCCTTTCGCTATAGAAGAGCTTTTGGCGCGGATAAGAACTATCCTAAAGCGCCATGCAAACCACGGCCAAGAAATAGACTCCCAAGACGAGCGCAGGGTGGGAAAATTGGTCATTAACCTGAACAAGCACTCGGTTACATACGACAACAAGCCCGTGGAGCTTACCCGAAAAGAATACGACCTTTTGCTGTATTTGGTTGAAAACAAAAACAAAGTGCTGACGCGCGACCAAATTTTGGACGAGGTCTGGGGATATAACTTTTACGGCGAAACAAACGTGGTTGACGTGTATATAAGATATTTGAGAAGCAAAATTGATTATAAATTCGGAACGCAGCTTATCCATACTTTAAGAGGCACGGGCTATATACTGAAAGACGAACACAATTAAAGGGCTGACTTTGAACTCTATTGATAAAGATAAAAAACCCAAGTTTTTTGTAAAATTTTTGAACGCTTTGTTGTTTATACCCAAAGCCATAGCTAATTTTTTCAAAAAGATTTACGCTTGGTTTAATTACAACATAACCGCTAAGATGACCCTTATAAACGCGGTTATTTTTACTTTTTTTGGCATCGTATTGATTGTCATAATTGTTTATATCTCAGAAAAATCCGCTTTAGGTCCGCACGAGGCGGACCTAAAGTATTATTATAATTACATCGCAAACGAGCTAAAGACGGGCTTGGACCAAGATAAAATGGACTCAAAAGCCGCCGAGTTTGAGGCGGCCGAAATAAAGATTGTCATATTGGACGGCAATGATAATTTTTTGTGGGGCACGCTTGCCAAGACCAATCCTAGTTTTGACAGCCTCATAAACATTCCAACCGACAAAACCCCTGTCGCCCGGGGCCAAAACATGTATTACGCCGCGCAAGTTATAATAGGCGGCCAAGATTATAAAATATATCTTATGAGAAATATATCTTCGGATTATAGGCTGCTGGTAAAACTAAAGACGGCGGTTTATATCATAATCCCGCTTTCCTTGATTATTCAGCTTATTGTGGGCATACTCTCGGGCGGCGTTTTGCTCTCGCCCATAAGAAAGATAACCAACTTAACCCGAAAAATAACAAGGGAAAACCTTTCTACAACCCGACTGGACGAAGGAAAGGCTAGCGGCGAGTTAAAAGAATTGATTCAGGTTCTCAACGGCATGCTGGACAATCTGCAAAAATCTTTTGAGGCCCAGGATAGGTTCGTGTCCGACGCCTCGCACGAGCTCAAAACGCCCATAGCCGTTTTGCAAGGCTATAGCGACATTTTAAAACGCTGGGGCAAAGAAGACCCGGCGGTGTTGGAAGAGAGCATTAACGCCATATTTAAAGAAACGCAACATATGAAGAATTTGGTTGAGATGCTTTTGTTTTTGGCGCGCGCAGACAACAAAACGGCCAACCTTAAGATCGAAAACTTCTTTTTGAACGATTTGCTGGAAGAGATAATCAAAGAAACCCAGCACACTTGCAAAAACAGAAAAATATCAACGGGCAAGATGATGGCTTTTACCGTGGACGCCGATAGGGAGCTTATAAAACAATTGATAAGAATAATCATAGACAACGCCATAAAATACACCAAAGACGACGGCGAGATTAAGGTTAGCTGCTATTCGGACGAGGAATACGCCTATATAGTGGTCCAAGACGACGGCATCGGCATTTCAAAAGAGGATCTTAGCCATGTCTTTGAAAGGTTTTACCGCGCGGACAAAGCGCGCTCAAGAAGCTCTGGCACGGGACTTGGGCTTAGCATAGCCAAAAAAATAGCCGACGCGCACAACGCCGAAATACTTATAAGCAGCGAGCCCGGGCAAGGGACTATAGTTAACTTGAAAATGAGCCTAAATAACGAACAAGAATAAAATTTGGACTTATAATGATTTACTTGTAAAATTTTGGAAAAATGCTATAATTGTATGCGGAGAGATTTTTATGGCTTATTGCCCAAATTGCGGAAGAGAGGGAAATAACTTTTGTTCTTTCTGCGGGAGCGCCCTTATATTTGAAAGTCAGGATATCCCGATAAGACAAGATATCGCCCAAAAGCCCAATGTTTTTCTTGCTATTTTGTGTCTGCTTTGCTTTATCGCGGGCATAATAATCTTTATCGCGCATATCCGCAAGCCCGTATCCGCGGTTTATTTAAAATACTCGGGTATATCTGCGTTAATATATATAGCGTTAATAATCGGGCTGGCGTTTATACCTTTTTAAAAAAAGGAGTAAATAATTATGATATGTCCTACATGCAACAAGCAAGTTCCCGACGACAGCGTGTTTTGCACCTTTTGCGGCAACCAATTGCTGCCTAAGCCGCAAGGGCAAACTTATAATACCGGTTCGTCTTATTCTTATCAGCAGCCTTCTTATCATCAGTCTATGCGGCCTCAAATAGACGATGCCGGCTGTTTGGCATTATTTCTTAGTTTTGTTTCACCGCTAATCGGTTTGGCTCTTTATGTTATATGGAGAGATTACAGGCCAAACAGCGCAAAAACATGTCTTGTTGTGGCGCTAGTGTCTCTCGCGATAGGCGTTGTGGCGGGAATAATCATGGCGATCGTCAGCATTGCGACAATACCTTTTGAAGAATTTGAAGACTTTCAAAATATACAAAAGATTATTAGCTCTTTAATAACATAAAAGACTTTTAATTTTTTAAAATCCATAACGGCTTCTTTTAAAGAGGCCGTTTTTTTTATTTATGCGTCAAAGGCGTATATTTTTAGCGTCAAATAATAATTACTATATATACAAGGAGTGTGACAAATGAAAGCAACCGGTATAGTAAGAAGAATTGATGAGTTAGGCAGAGTTGTAATACCTATGGAAATAAGGCGCACCATGAAAATCAGGGAGGGCGACCCTTTGGAGATATTTACGGACAGCAACGGCGAATTGATTCTGCGCAAATATTCGCCTATGGAGAGCATAGAAGGCTATGCCGTCTTTTTGGCGGATTCTATCGCCGAAACCGTGGAAACCGGCGTCATTATATGCGATAAAGACGTCATTGTGGCGGTTTCCAATCTGCCCAAAAAAGAATATATAGGGCAAAACATTACAGCCGAGCTTGAGCAAGCTATAGAAAACAGAAAAACCATACTTAATGTGTCCAAGGATAAGCTTGTCAAGATAAAGTTTGACGACAATGCATACCGTTCCCAAGTAATTGCGCCCATACTTGCAGCAGGTGATACTTATGGGGCGGTTGTTTTGGTTTCCAAAGACAGGGTGCTGGCCGAGCCTGAACTAAAAGTCGCGACTTCTGCCGCAAACTATTTGGGCAAACAATTAACTTAAAAAAAACTACTAAAAAAATACGGTTTTTTAAAAAACCGTATTTTTTGTTTTTATTGATTTGGCGAATTTATGGCTATATTGCCCTTATTGGAAATACTGACGCTACAGCCCAAAGCTTTTTCAAAAAAAGAAACCGGAAGATATAGTTCGTTGGCGATAATCTTGGGCGGGGTGCTGATTGAGAAATATTCGGCGCCTTTTGAATAATAAAAGAACAAAACATCGCCGTTTTGGTCAAACGAATATCTTATTAAAATAGCGTCCGAATCAAAATAGCTTGTCTTATAAATTTTTGTGTAATTGTCTTTATGGTTGTATTCCACATTAAACCCTAAAACCATCAAAATTGACCCCGCGGGCAGCATCAGTTCGCTGTCTTGATAATACGAATAATGCACATTGGTTTCAATATTTTGGCCGTTGACATAAACGCTAAAGTTATGTTTTATGGACGGCCTTGAAACCGCAAACTTGGCGGACTGTTTTATGGTGGTATCCAAGGTTTTCTCCTTGTGAATGGATTATTTTGTATAATTATATCATTATCAATAGAATTTAGCAAAGAATTTAAGGCGCGTTTTTTGACATCTAAAGATTTGCAAAAAGCCCGCTAAATGATATTATTATGCTATGGATTTTGACGCCAAAAAACTCAAAAAAAGTTTGGGACAGAATTTTATTACCGACGCCAACCTGTTAAAAGCCATTGTCCAAGACGCGCAAGTAACTTCTGAAGACAATGTTTTGGAGATTGGGGCGGGCTCCGGCTCTTTGACCAAAGTCTTGTCCAAATGCGCCAATAAGGTCGTGTCATATGAAATTGATAAAAGCTTGCGGCCCGTTATACAGCGCGCGTTAAAAGACGCCCCCAACGCGCAAGTTATATTTGGGGATTTTTTGGACGCCAAAGAAGAGGATATTTTAAAACTTATCGGAACGAGTTACAAAGTGGTCGCAAATCTCCCTTATTATATAACCACTCCGATTATTTTTAAGCTTTTGGATTTTAACAACCCGCCAGCCAGCATTACCGTCATGGCGCAATTGGAAGTGGGACAAAGGATTACGGCAAAACCCGCTTCCAAAGACTACGGCGCTTTGACCGTGGGGATTGACAGCAAGTATCAAG
>JAAZDJ010000072.1 GCA_012512255.1 Clostridiales bacterium
CAACCAGGTTGAGCAATTAACCGAAAAGACCGAAATATTGTCATTGCAAGACAACGAGCAGTTGCTAAAAGAAATTGAGGCGCTAAAGGCCGAAATCAAGGCCATTGATATCCCCACTGTCATTCACGAAGGGGACAAGGTCAAGCTTGACTATAGCGAGCTACAACAACAGCTTGACAACCTCAACGAGAGCATTAGTAGATTGGCTGTCGCGCCGGCGGACGATTCCGTTCGCGATTTGGCTATTAATGTCTTTAGGGAAAGCATGATAGAAGTGCTAAATGAAATTACCAACCTAAAAGACGAATATATTTACCAAAGCGAAAAAAACGAAGCTTTGTCTAACGAGATAAACGCGTTAAAAGAGCAATTATCCCAATATTTTGAGGATTCCGCCCAAAGAAGCGATATAGCCATATTTAATGAACTCAATGAGCTAAAAGAACTGATCTCGTCAAAAGCGGCGGCGGTTGACGGTCAGTTGTATCAAGACATATCTAACGAGCTTAACGCCATCAAAGAACAAATAAACCAAAACCAAGAAAATATTATAAAAGCCTATAAGAGCGACGCGCATACCCAGCTCTTAAAACATATTAACGAGTTAAAAGAGAATTTTATTGTCGCCAAAGCCGACACCGACAACACTTTTATAGTGGAGACGGCCTCAATCAGGGAACAACTCAACGCCTTAAAACAGACTTTGGACTTTAATAAAATATCCCAAGATATTGACCAATTAAAATCAGCCCTACAAAACAACCAACCGCAAATAGATATTAACAGCATAAGACAAATTATAAAAGAAGAAGTTAACGGCGCAAAGTCAGCCGAACTTGCCGTCAGCGTCGCGGCGATAGAAAGGCAATTGGTCGAACTGAAAAAAGATTTGGCAAAGCGTCAAGAAGCGGACGCGGCGACATTAAACTTTATGGCGCGCATTGCTTCGCTTTTGGAAAAACAAATAGAAAAAGGCAATTCTTTGCTTGAAGACGATATCCAAAAAATCAAACAAGAAATTGACAAGTTGCAGTCTTTAAGGGTTGAGGATATCTCAGAAGAATCCCAAAGATTCGCCAAAAGGCTTACAGCCTTAAAGGAGGACCTCTCCAAAATAGCCAAGATTGCCAATATAGAAGAAGACCGACGCGATGTCTTGGAAGAGGCGGTCGCCCAGCGCGATACCGATGCAGAAAACCAAACCCAAGAGGCGTTATCTCAAAAAGAGCTTCTTAGAAAACAGCTTTTGGAGGGCGGATTGCCCGAAGAAAGCGTCAATGAGATAATTGACAGCATCTATCAAGAAGACGATAAGTGATTTTTTGCTATAATTATAGATTAAGTGATTTAATTACATAAAAGGGGTTTTAAAACTTGACCTCTTTTTCTTTTATGTGGTATTTTATGGTTAGAAAATATCAGTACTAAGTTTTAGGAGGATAAAAATATGGATAATGTAAAAAAGGCGCTTAACAAACAAGTCGCGAATTTTGCAGTTCTTTATATAAAGCTGCACAACTACCATTGGTTTGTTAAAGGGAATTTGTTTTATACCTTGCACGAAAAATTTGAAGAGCTTTATGACGAGGTAACGGGATATTTTGACGAAGTTGCGGAAAGATTGCTAATGATAGGCGGTCGTCCCGCGGCCACTATGAAAGAATATTTGTCTTTGGCTTCAATCCAAGAAGCTAGCGGCAACGAATCCACCGAAGAAATGGTCCAAGCTATAGTAAAAGATTTTGAAACCGTTAATGCCGAGCTAGCAGAAGGCATAAAGGCGGCGGCCGAGGCTGCGGATGAAGCAACGGTTGATTTATTTGTGACTATTTCCAAAGACCTTCAAAAAAATATTTGGATGCTAAAAACTCTTTTAGACTAATACTTTTTAAAACATAACAAATTTTAAAACGGCGCTAAACATTAAATTAGCGCCGTTTTTTATTTACACAACCTATGTTTTATAAAAAACATAGGCTGGAAAAATGTTTTAGGCGATCCTTTCTATTTGGCCGCCCAATTTTTTGAACTGTTCTTCAATAAGGTAATACCCTCTGTCAATATGGCTTATATTATTGACTATTGTGGTGCCTTTTGCCGCCAACCCAGCCAAAACCAAAGCCGCGCCGCCACGCAAGTCCATAGCCGTAACCTCGGCGCCCTGCAGGCTTTCCACGCCCCTTACTATCGCCATGCGGTCCCTTACGGTAATATTGGCGCCCATTTTGATTAATTCGGGACAGTGCTTAAACCTGGTCTCAAACATATTCTCTATAATCATGCAAGTCCCCTCGGATATTGTTTGAAGCGCTGTCATAGGCGCTTGCAAATCGGTAGGAAACCCCGGATACGGCAGCGTTTCTATAATTTGCGCGGTCATCGGCCTTGAGTTGCATTCAATGTCAATATAGTCAGGCATTAAGTTAAACTCGCAACCGCTCTCGCGCAGCTTGGCTATTAATGCGTATAAGTATTCGCTTTGGCAGTTAGTAACTCTTATTTTGCCCCCGCAAATCGCGCAGGCAATCAAATATGTCCCAGCTATTATACGATCAGGCATAGGCCAATATTCGCAATCGGAAAGCGTTTCCACGCCTTGTATGGTTATAGTGCTTGTGCCCGCGCCCGATATTTTGCCGCCCATCGCATTGATAAAATTTTGCAAGTCCGTGATTTCAGGTTCTTTTGCGGCGTTTCTTATCTCGGTTACGCCCTCGGTCAAAACAGCCGCCATCATAAGATTTTCGGTCGCCCCTACGCTGGGATAATCAAGATGAATATTGCCGCCTTTCATATTCGTACCGTCGCAAATTATAAAGCCGTGTTCTTCTTTGATTTTTACATTAAGGTCCCTTAACCCCTTTAAGTGCAAATCTATGGGCCTTATCCCGATGTCGCACCCGCCCGGATACGACACTTTGGCCGCCCTAAACCTGCTTAATATTGAGCCCAGCATAAAAATAGAAGAACGGATTTCTCTTGCAAGGTCGGGCGGGATTTCCCAGCTATGAGCTTTTGAACAGTTTATGTAAAGATCGTTGTTATCGTCCCAGCGGTAAGAACATCCCAATGTAGACAATATGTTCAGCATATTAAAAACATCGGTAATAGGGCTTACATTATGTAAAATGGTATTGCCGCTATTTAATATGCTTGCCGCCAGGATAGGCAGCACTGCGTTTTTGGATGTGCAAACAGCGATTTCGCCTTCTAAACGGTTACCGCCTACGATAACCAGTTTTTCCTTATTTTTATCCATAATGTAACTCCAAAGAAGTCTTAAGGTATCTCGTTGTTTTTGCGTAATGTTTTTTAAAAAATATTCTTGGACATTACATAGTATGGCGAAAAATAAATATTGGTTAATGCCCCAAAAACCCAAAACTAATTTCAGTTGACGGGAATATCGGCTTGGATTAAAATAAATATAAAGATATTAAAAAAATTTCAAATTTCTAAAAAATTTTATTATTTTTTCAAAATTTTTAACAAAAACCCTAAATCCAAATATATTAAATATATAATGCGTTTGAACGCATTATAAAAGTTATAAATACAGTTAATAATAAAGGTGTTTATAGTGTGCAAATATTACGCTTTTTAAAAACGGCATACTTGATAGGCGATATATCTTGTGATATAATTATTTGAAATCAAGGAGTTAATATGACGGAATTTATACCCAACAAAGGCAATATTCAAGAAACAACTATCAATAATTATAAAATGCCGCGCATTTTAAAGATGATAGCTTTGCGAGGGCTGGTGGTTTTCCCGTATATGAGCGTGAGCTTTGACATAGCGCGGGATAAATCCCTTTACGCCCTCAATAAAGCGCTTGAAAACGACGAGCAGATTTTTTTGGTGACGCAAAAACACGCTTCCCAAAACGACCCAGCTCCCAAAGATATATATAGAATAGGCACAATTTGCCGCATAAAACAAGTATTAAAAATGCCGGGCGACACTTTAAGGGTGTTGGCCGAGGGCGTAGAGCGAGCCGAGATTGAAAGCTACCAGAGCATAAAGCCGTATTTTGAGGTGGCCCTCAAAGAGATGCCCGAAGACGCCTCGGACCCTCTGTTAGTGGAGGCGATGAAAAGAATTGTCAAAGAAAATTTTGAAGAGTATTGCCGTTACGACACCAAGATTGTTACCGATAACTTCGCAAGCATCAACATAGAAACCGAGCCCGAAAAATTTGTTTACGCGATAGGGCAATACATCTATCCCAAAGAATCCGACCGCCAAAAACTGCTGGCGATTAATAACTTGGACAAAAAGCTTCAAATGATCAGCGAGTCCTTGGTCCAAGAAATAGAAATCCTAAAGATTAAGAAAAAGATTGACAATCGCGTCCGCAAACAGATGGACAAAAACCAAAGGGAATATTATCTCAGGGAACAGGCTAGGGCGATTCACGAGGAGCTTGGGGACGGCGACGAAGACCTTATGGATTATGTAAAAAAGGCAAAAGAATTAAAGTTGCCCCAAGAAGCCCAAGAAAAAATAGAAAAAGAAGTAAAACGCCTTCAAAAGATGAGCCCCACATCGCCCGAGGCGGGCGTTTCGCGCTCGTATATAGAATGGATTTTGGATTTGCCTTGGACCAAAACCACCCAAGACAATCTTGACCTAAAACGCGCCCGAGAAATTTTGGACGAAGACCATTTCGGCCTCCAAAAAGTCAAGGACCGAATTTTAGAATACCTTGCTGTATTGCATTTGACCAAGACTTTGAAAGGGCCTATCTTGTGCTTTGTAGGACCGCCGGGCGTGGGAAAAACCTCAATAGTCAAGTCAATTGCCCGAGCGATAGGCAGAAACTTTGTGTCCATGTCTTTGGGCGGCGTAAAAGACGAAGCCGAAATTCGCGGACACCGCCGCACTTATATAGGCGCGATACCGGGAAGAATAATATATCATATCAAGCAAGCGGGCACTATTAACCCTGTGTTCTTGTTTGACGAAATAGACAAGATGTCAAGCGATTTCAGAGGCGATCCCGCCTCGGCAATGCTTGAAGTGTTAGACCCCGAACAAAACTTTCAATTTAGGGACCATTATCTAGAAATACCCTATGACTTATCCAAAGTCATGTTTATAACCACAGCTAACACCACGGAAGGCATACATCCGGCTTTGATTGACCGTATGGAAATTATCCATTTAAGCGGCTATACCGAAGAAGAAAAATTTGAAATAGCCCAAAAATTCTTATTGCCCAAACAAATAAAAAACCATGGGCTTGGAAATATCAAAATAGAAATAGAGCCCGACGCCATTTATCAAATTATCAATAACTATACAAGCGAATCGGGCGTTAGAGGTTTGGAGAGGAACATAGCGGAAATTTGCCGCAAAATCGCGCTTGAGATAGTGGAGCAAAACAAAAAACAAGACCAATTTAAAATTACCGCCCAAAATCTTTTTGATTATTTGGGCGTGCCCAAATACCGCGATAACGAAATCTTAAAAGAGGATGAGATAGGCGCTTCAACCGGGCTTGCTTGGACCGCGGTAGGCGGCAAAACTCTTACGGTGGAAGTTACACTAATAGAGGGCGGCAAAGGCGATATTATCTTGACGGGCAATTTGGGCGATGTCATGAAAGAATCTTGCCAGACGGCCATAAGCTTGATAAAGGCAAGGGCAAAAGAATGGAACATTGATGTTTCTGCATTCAAAAAGACCGATATCCATGTCCATGTGCCCGAAGGCGCGACCCCAAAAGACGGGCCTAGCGCCGGCATTACGATAGCCACGGCCATTCTATCGGCGTTTACCAAACGCGCCGTGTCCAAAGATATAGCCATGACAGGCGAGTTAACGCTTAGAGGCAAAGTTTTGCCGATAGGCGGACTGAAAGAAAAAATGCTGGCGGCCAAGCGCATGGGGATCAAAAAAGTCATAATACCCAAAGACAATGAAAAAGATTTGGCGGATATTCCGCAAAGCATAAAAGAACAAATAGAAATTATTATGGTTGACGATGTCTCCAGCGTTTTCCAAAACGCTATAGTATAAAATGACTCATAATCCCGACAAAAAAACAACCATAACAAAAGCAGAGTTTGTAAAGTCTGTTATTAGCATAAAAGACCTGCCGCAAGACAATATCCCGCATATCTGCGTGCTGGGGAAGTCCAATGTAGGCAAGTCTTCTTTTATTAATAAGCTGTGTAAAAACAACAAGCTTGCGCGGGTATCCAAGGAAGCGGGTCGGACCAAAACGCTCAATTTCTTTTTGATAAACGACGGGGCGTTTTATTTGGTGGATTTCCCCGGCTATGGGTATCACGCAAGCGGAAAAAGCTTTGATGTTATTTGGGCAAGCTTAATTGAAAAATATTTTAGCGTATGCCGAAATATCGTTCAAGTTTTGGCTCTTGTGGATATCAGGCGCGAGCCCGCGCAAAACGATTTGGAAATGATTCAATATCTTTATGTCAACCAAATACCGTTTATGGTTTTAGCTTCCAAAGCGGATAAAATTGCCAAAACCAAAATACCCGCTCATCTTAATATGCTGGCGTCTTATTTAAAAATAGGCAAAGACAATATTATACCGTTTTCTTCTTCTAACAATCTCAATATAAACAAAATTACCCATTACATATTTCAAAAGGCATATCAAGACATATAAAAAAGGCGGAATGCCCGCCTTTTTTATATTGACAATAGTTCTTTCATGCCATATAAGCCGTTTGGTTTACTCATCAAAAACTTAGCGGCTTTTAGGGCCCCTAGCGCGAAAATAGTCTTGCTTTGCGCCGTATGGGTAATAGAAATAGTCTCGTCCCTCCCAAAAAAACTTACCGTGTGTTCGCCCACTACCGTGCCGCCCCTTAAAGAATGCATGCCTATTTCATTTTGTTCTCTTTTTGAATTGGTGCTATGCCGCCCAAATGTGAGATGGCGCGGGCAAGACAGGCCTTGGTTTACGCTTTGGGCAAGCATAATCGCCGTGCCCGAAGGCGAGTCAACTTTTTGGTTGTGATGGGTTTCCACTATCTCTATATCAAACCCCTCAGCCAATTTACCCGCGGCTATTTTTACCAATTCGCACATTACGCTTACGCCCAAAGACATATTGCCCGAACAAAAAATGGGTATTTCTTTGGACGCTTGCGATATTAATTTCAGTTGCTCGTCAGAGTATCCTGTGGTTGCCAGCACCAAAGGAATGTTATTTGACCTAGCGTAGCCTAAAAGCCCAAAAAGCGCGTCGGGTCGCGAAAAATCAATGACGCAGTTAATATCATTGGGCAAATCATTATAATTATCAAAAACTTGGACACCCGCGCCTACGATGTCTTTGAATTTATCCAAACCAACGATTTTATTAATATCCTTGTCGTCCTTGGCGGCGCTTAACAAAGTTCTGCCCATTTTGCCGCCAATTCCGCATATCATTAGATTAATCATAACTTTTTTCCTTAAAATTTATTATAAATTAGGTATTAACCGCTTCAACTCTTTTAATATTTGTTCTTTATTTTCGGACTCTGTCAAAGGCAATCTGGGCGCGCCGCAATCAAAGCCCAAAAGATTCATCGCCGCTTTTACGGGAATTGGGCTAACTTCGCTAAACAAAACATTAATCAAAGGCAAAAGCTTAAACTGCAATTCCCGCGCCGTTTTCAAATCGCCCTCAAAAAAGCTTGCGCACAAATTTGACACTATCTCAGGCACGGCGTTAGAAACCACGCTGATAACGCCCATGCCCCCTAAGGCCAATATAGGCAAGATGCACGCGTCGTCGCCGCTGTATATGGCCATCTTGTCGTTTACTAAAGCGGCGGTTTTGGATATTTGTTCTATATTGCCGCAAGCTTCTTTTATGGCCGTTATGTTGGGGTGTTTGGACAATTCCAAATATGTTTGGGGCAAAACGTTCAAGCCCGTCCGCGACGGGACATTATAAACTATTACGGGCAGGTCGGCGCTGTCGGCAATAGCGTAATAATGCCGAACAAGGCCTTTTTGGGTGCATTTGTTGTAATACGGCGTTACCACCAAAAGCCCGTCAGCGCCTATGGAAGCGGCCGTCTTTGCGTATTTTATGCTTGTGGCTGTATTATTGGTGCCTACGCCAACTATTACGGGGATTTTGCCGTTAACATAATCTACCGCAAACTCTATAACTTGCGTTCTTTCGTTTTCCGTCATTGTGCACGGTTCGCCCGTAGTGCCTAACACAATCAAGGCGTTGGCGCCGTTGTCAAGCTGATAATCAATCAATTGCCTAAAAGTTTGAAAATTAACGCCTTCGGAATCAAAAGGCGTAATAATGGCAGTTCCAGACCCTTTAAAAATCATAAATAAATCCTCTTTTTAATAAAAATTAATTACACGGCCTTTATATTGTTCTTGACGATGTATTCCGCGATTTGGACAGCGTTAGTGGCGGCGCCTTTTCTGATATTATCGGCTACTATCCAAAGGTTAGCGCCGCTTTTGACGCTGTAATCTCTTCTGATCCTTCCCACAAAAACTTGGTCTTTTCCATCGGCGTCAATTGGGGTAGGGTATACGCCATGGGCGGGGTCGTCCATAACCACAATGTTTTCAAAGTTCCTTAACGCTTCTTTTAGTTCGTCCAAATCAAAATCTTTTTCAAACTCAATATTAGCCGAAACGCTATGGCCGTTCATAACAGGAACTCTTACGGTAGTCGCGGTAATTTTCAGGCTTTGGTCGTTAAGTATTTTTTGGGTTTCTAATATCATCTTTTGTTCTTCTTTGGTGTATCCGTCTTCCATAAACACATCAATATGGGGGATACAATTGGAAAAGATAGGGCGCGAAAATTTTTGCGGCGGCAGCCCTTTTAGTCCGTTTTCCAGATCCAAACAGCCCGCCCTTCCCGCGCCGCTTACAGCCTGATAGGTGGAAAAAACTATTCTTTTTATCTTATACAAATCGTGCAAAGGCTTTAGCGGAACAACGCTTTGGATAGTGGAGCAATTAGGATTGGCAATAATGTTTTTATGGTTTTTGATAGCTTCGCCGTTTACCTCGGGCACGACCAAAGGCACATTTTCGTCCATTCTCCAGCAGCTTGAATTATCAATGACAATAGTATGGTTTTGGGCGAAAATGGGCGCAAATTCTTTAGATACCGCGCCTCCCGCCGAAAAAATCGCTATATCTATTTTTTTATCTATTATATTTTGCTTGCAAAGCTCTATTACCGTATAATCTTTACCGCCAAATTTAATTTTTTTGCCCGCGCTCTTTTTTGACGCGTAAAGATAAAGATTATTGATAGGAAAATTCCTCTCTTCCAAAACTTGCAGCATCTTGTTTCCAACCAAGCCGGTCGCCCCTACTACCGCGATGTCGTATAACATATTATCTCCTTTAATATAAAAAAATAGCGCTTTCTATAGAAAGCACATACGATGAATAACCTTAAAAAAATATATTTTTTAAGTCATCACCAAATGTGCTTCACTATTATCAAATAACAGTGACAGTTATACGGGTATTATCCCGTATACCCAACCCCAATAAGCCAAAGCATTGGGAAGCTTATTAGGATTTCGGCAAAGATACCCTTTCGCTTATAATATAATCCCAATATTATATATAACCTATAAGCTACTGATGTTCTTTGCTCCCCATTGGTGTTAATTTAATATAACACAGAAGATTTAAATTGTAAATTATTTTGTGCTATATTTTATAAATATGCGATGTATCTAAAAAAGATTAATTTAAACCGCGCAACCATAGATGTTTGGACTTTTTTGGCGTTTTGCTATATTATATAATCATGGAAATGTTGGATTATTTGATTTTCGCAAGGCGTTCTTTGCACAAAATCCCTGAGCTATTTCATCAAGAATTTTTGACCCAAAAGTTTATAACCGAACAACTAGACAGCTTTAAAATCAAATACAAAACTATCAAAACGGCGGTAATCGCTGATATTGACGGTATTGACAAGAAAACAAGGCTGGCTTTTAGGGCCGATATGGACGCGCTACCGATTGCCGAGCAAAACCAAGCAGACTACAAATCAATCCATGACGGCATGATGCACGCATGCGGACATGACGGCCATATGGCTATGCTTTTGGGCCTTGCCAGATATCTTGCTTACAACAAACCGGCGGTTAATGTAAGATTGATATTTCAACCCGCTGAAGAATGCCAAGGCGGCGCCGAGATGCTAATTGAAAAGGGCGCGTTAAAGGACGTAGACGCTATATTTGGCCTGCATCTTTCGCCCGAATATCCTATAGGGACTATTGCGACCGACGCGGGCGCGATCTTTGCGGGCGCTTGCGATTTTTATATAATTTTTGAGGGCAAGAGCGGACATTGCGCCGATTATCAAAAATATATTGACGCTATTAGGGCGGGCAACGAGTTTTATAACCAAGCGCACAATTTATATAAATCAAAGCATCAAGCCAATTCATTATTCCATATTGGCAAAATAACAGGCGGCAGCGCTTCAAATATAGTGGCTGACTATGCCCGCTATGATTGCACTTATAGGTTTTTTGACGAGGCGCAGCAAGAAGATTTTATGATGCGCTTGGAAGATATTTTGATAGAAATCCAAAAACAAACGGGCGCTTCACACAGGGTGGTAGTGGAAAATTATTATCCGCCGCTTGTCAATTCAACCCATATAGTCCAAATGCTAAAGAGAAAATTTGAAATAGTTCAAGCCCGGCCCAAATACACGGCGGAAGACTTTGCTTATTATCTCAAAAAAGTAAGCGGCGCGTTCGCTTGGCTAGGCGTCGGAGACGAACGCCATACCGCGCCGCTGCATAGTCCTGAGTTTGATTTTGACGAAAAGGCGCTATTGACGGGATTAAATTATTATATTAAGATCGCTCAAAATTATTTGCTTGAGGAATAACGACCAAAATAATGTTTGAAAAATACCCAAAATATGATACTATGATTAAAAAGTTATAGGATAATTTTTGAATAAGGAAGGATATCATGGCTGAAAAAAAAGGCTGGCTATATAGATGGACAATGGGGCGGGACGACAATCCCGACTTTATTTTGGAAGACTTGCCGGGCAATAGATGGGAAGTATTCAAAGATGTGTTATTCAACCGCTTTGGCGCGCTTGTCAAAATAAATTTATTGATGCTTTTGTTCGCTCTGCCCGCGATTGCGTGGTATTTTTTCACGCTTAGCGTAAAGGCGACTTCGGGCGCGTTTATCAACTATACGGTCAATTTTGGTTTTGGCTATCCTTTTATTCAAGACATTCCTTTTATCGGCCAGTTATTTAATTTGAAACAGCAGTTATGGTTCAGCTTGATAATGGTTCCGCTTTTGATGATAGCAAGCATCGGTCTTGCGGGCGGTTTTCATGCTATTAAGATGCTGGTTTGGGGCGAAGGCATCGCCGTAGGCAACACATTTTTTAAGGGCATAAAATCAAATATTGTTCCTTTTTTATGGAGCACGCTTTTTGTGGGCTTAGCCCTTACGCTAGTTCAATATAATATATCGGCCTACGGGCTGTTTACAGAATCTACTTTTTTGAGCGTTATGTCGCTGGTATCCTCAATTATATTTCTTGTGTTGCTTGTTTTTATGGTTGTTTTTATTTATACCCAGGCCGCGACATACAAGATATCCTTATGGGGACTTATCAAAAACAGCTTTTTGTTTGCCATAGGTCTTTTGTTTCATAATATTTTCTTTGTAGGCATTACGGCTCTGCCGATAATTCTTTTTTTGGTCGGCGGTCCCCAATTAGGACTCATTATATTGTTATTCTACGCGCTGATAGGAATCTCCATGACAATACTTATTTGGACCTTATATGCCCATTATGTATTTGATAAGTTTTTGAACGATAAGATTGAGGGCGCGATAAAAGACCGCGGCATATATAGGAAGAGCAGAGAAGAGATTGAACGCAGAAGAAAAGAAGCCCAAGAACGCCGGAAAAAAGCGGCCAACACAAGATTTATCAATCCCAAAAAGAGAAAACGCAGCATAGACGAAGGCAAAGGCATTACGCCTTTGACGACCACTTTCTCAAGAGAAGACCTAAAAAGACTGGCCCAAGAAAGAAAAGAGCTTGAGACCGAACAAGACGAAAGCGAAGACAATACCGACGATATAATAACCAAAGAAGACAACGAATAATTTATTAATGGAGACTTGAATATTGAAAAGCCTAAAAAAGCTAAACTTTGCCCAAAAAAAAGGCAAGATACTAAAATTTGTGCAAGACGCCGATTATTACTTTGACTTGGCTTTGGACAGCCTTGAAGTTGAAGATTATTTGACAGCGTTGGAATATATACGAAGGGCGATCAAACAAGACCCTAGCGAATTGGATTTTAGGTTTTTGCTGGCTCAGATATACGCTGATATGGGTTTATATACAAAATCAAATTTTGAGTATTTTAAGCTATTGGCTATAGATTCAAAACTTGGCGAATGTTTTTTGAGAATTTCGCAAAATTATTATATGCTTAGAAACGAAGCGGCGTCCGCTTATTATCTTAAAAAAAGCATGGAATTTGATTTTGACGAGGATGAAATTATTGACGCCGACGAATTATTGCGCGAATTAAGCGGAAACAAATTTCGGCTTATTTCAAAAAACATAGAAGATCAACTACTGCTTAGTTACGCCAATAAACTTATGTCCATTTCGGAATATGACAGCGCTTTGCAATTGCTATCGTATGTAAAACCGGACTCAAAATATTATATCAACGCTCTAAACAGCGCCGCTTTTTGCAATGCGCGCGTGGATAATCCCCAAAAAGAAATTGATTTGGCTCAAAAAGTTTTAGAAATAGACCCTCATAACATTAACGCTTTGTGCAACCTTGCCGATGGATACGCCCAAGCGGGCGATATGGACACGGCAAGACAAATCGCCGACAATATCTTGGAACTCAAAATCACTGACGCCAATGATTATTATAAGGCTGCTATTGTGTTTTTGCAATGCGGTTATAATAAGCAGGCCATAAAATATTTATGCGACTTTTTGTCGTATTATCCTTATCACGAATCGGGACTGCTTTTGTTGAGTTTAGTTTATTATAACCAAAAAGAATTGGAATTGGCCAAAGAATGTATTTACAAGCTGGTCAGGATTGACAATACTAACACGATAGCGAAATATTACAACCAATATTTTCAAAACCATGAAGAATTTAAAGAACTAGAATATATAAAACAAGTGCCCAAAGAAGAAGCCGACAGAAGAATAAAGATGTTTGAAAAGATCATTTCGTATTCTTCTGCCGAGATGATAAAACTTATAAAGACCAATAATGAATTTTTTGATTATGTCAAATGGGTTTTTGATTATGCGGATATTGATTTGAGCCAAAAGCTTATAGAAAAGCTTGCGAGATTAAGAAACTTTAAGGCCCATATGTTTTTACGCGAATGCCTTATCGATAGCACATTTTCATATATAATTAAGCAAAAAATATTAAAAAAGCTTTTGTCCATGCTGCCTTCCAAGAAAATAGCGCTGCTTCACGAAGAGGAACTTAAATTTATCTCGCCCAAAATCAATAAAACTATTTTTAATTACCCTAAGGCATATTTTGAGGCGTATATAGATGTTTTTGCCGCTTTGGCGTTTGTGGACAAGGATTATGAAGCGGAATTTAACCGCTCGGTCAAAAGAACGCTAAATCTTTGCTCAACCCATAGCGTCAATTTCAAAAGCAGAAAAAATATTGCCGCGTTGTTCGCGTATAACTTTAAAAGACCTGAGATATTCCGCAATTTAAACACGGTGATAAAAGTCTTTGGCGCAAACAGGCAAACGCTGAAAAAATATTTGGATAAATTAGGGATAGAAAAATGATAGATTTTCAAAAACTCTATCATGAGTTTATGGATGAATGGATTGAAAAAAACGCGGGCAAATACGCCACCGAAGACGAGATTTCGCAAGCTGTGGCCGACGCTTATGAAGAATGGTGCAACCGCCAATACCTAGAACTAGGTGGCTTAAGCCCCAAACAATATTTTGCCAGAATTGACGATCCCAAGGCTTTGGTTGATATGCTTATTGGCTATTCAATAGGAAAAGAAGATATTCCTTCTGTCTTATTGGACCGCATAATAGAAGTTAAAGGCGTCGTTCCTTATCTAATGGATATTATAAAGCGCCAAAAAAACGACGAATTGACAATGTATGCGATTAACATTCTCAACGAAATGTCCAGCGAAGAACCGTTTGATATTTACATAGATTGGATTTTTAATCCCGAAATTGACAAGGATTTGAGAGACATAGCGGCTGAAATCTTAGCGGAAAACGCACTTTTGGTAAAAGACCGGGTGCTTGACAGGCTAAAAGACGCCGATTTTTCTTCCAAAGAATACGCAAGCGATATTTTGGTAAGGTGCCCAAAAGACGAAAGAATTTATAATCTATTGAAAGAATTATTTTTGAGCGCGGTCAATTATCAGTTATACGCCAATTATTTGGGACAGTATGGAGACGAGCGCGCGGTCGTTATATTGCTTGAAGCGGCAAAAACTTGCGATTATATTAGTTTTTTGGAAATCAGAAAAGCGGTGGAACAATTGGGCGCAGATTTTGATGTTGAAAGGGACTTTTCTCAAGATATATATTTCCAAAAGCTGACCGACAAATCATAAAAAACGGCGCAATGTTTTTATGCCTTATATGAGATTTGACTTTGGATATTAGATTTGTTTATAATCAAGCTATTATGAAGATTTAATTAGCCATTTTTTTAATTTTCTTTTATTGTAAATTTTCTTTTTTATTTTTTAGCAAAAGAGGTAAAAACTTATGGCGCGCGGAAATACCCGAGGTATCAAACGGCATATTTTAAATATGCTTGAAAACATATACGATATAAAATCTTATGATTTTGTAAATCAAGAAATTTTGGATATTGCGGCAAAAGTTACTAGCGAGTATAACAGGGAGGTTTTGGTCGCCATCTCAAGACAAGGCAATGTCTTAAGCGTGTCCGTAGGGACTTTTGATACGGGCGCAATCTCAGTCAACAACCAAAGAAAAGGCCTTAACGGAATCAGACTAATCCATACGCATCCAAACGGCGACAGCAGACTGTCCCAAGCGGACTTGTCGGCGCTAAAGCGCCAAAGATTTGATTGTGTCGCAGCCTTAGGAATAAGCCCCCAAGGCGAAATAACCGATTATCATATAGGCTATTTGACGGCCAATGGCGTTAGAGTTTTTAAAACCCAAAACATCAATGACGCCCAATACCTTGATTATATTAAGCAATTTGACAAAGAGTTAAAAGCACAAAAAGACTATTATTTTGTTGAAAACAAACCCCAAAAAGAAAGAGTGATTTTGGCTTGCATTGCCGCGTCCGACCAGGAAGCCGAAATTAATTTGCGGGAACTCAAGTCCTTGGCGCTTTCGGCCGGCGCCGAGGTTGCGGCGGTGTTTAGCCAAAAAAAAGACAAGCCCGACCCAAAGTTTATGCTAGGCAAGGGCAAAATTCAAGAAATTAAAATAGCGATACAAAATTATAACGCCGACACATTAATTATAGACAACGAGTTGTCCGCGATTATGATAAAAAATCTTGAAAAGGAATTAAATGTAAAAGTAATTGACCGCTTTAACTTGATTTTGGATATTTTTGCGGCAAGGGCTCAAAGCGCGGAAGGCAAGCTTCAGGTAGAATTGGCTCAATTAAAATACAGCCTGCCCAAACTCTTAAACACAGGCATAAAAATGGATAGACTAAGGCAGGGCATAGGAATGAGAGGCCCGGGCGAAAAAAAGCTGGAAACGGATAGAAGACGCATAAAAGCCCGCATCAAAGACCTTGAGGCAAGGCTTCAAAAGTTAAAAAAAGAACGCGACCTAAGGCGCGCCAAAAGGGCCAAAAGCGCTATCCCTACTGTGGCGCTTGTAGGATACACCAATGCCGGCAAAAGCACGATTATGAATTTATTGTCAGGCGCTAATGTCTTAGCGGAAGACAAGCTTTTTGCCACGCTTGACCCCGTAACGCGCAAGGTTTACACCCCTAACGGCTATTATACGCTTACCGATACGGTAGGGTTTATCCGTAACTTGCCGCACGAGTTTATTGACGCGTTCAAATCCACTTTGGAAGAAGCCGTTCAAGCCGATTTGATTTTGCATGTAATGGATTATTCCGACCCCAATTTATTTTCGCAATATGAAGCCGTGATAGATGTGTTGGCAAAAATAGGAGCCGCTTATAAGCCCGTTATAAATATTTATAACAAAATTGATATAGCTGAAGACAGGCTAGACATCCCGGCAACCAGCAACTCGGTATTTATATCGGCGTTGACAGGACAAGGCGTAGCTAACCTCAAGGCGCTAATATCAAATAAACTATTTGGAAAAAACTAATAAGACCGCCTTTTTAGGCGGTCCTTTTTAATATTCTATTCCTTTTGAAATATAATCCTCAAGCTCGTCTATCTTAAGTCTTATCTGTCGCATAGTGTCGCGGTCCCTGATTGTCACTGTGTCGTCTTCCAAGGTGTCAAAATCAATTGTCACGCAATAAGGCGTTCCTATTTCGTCTTGACGGCGATAGCGCTTGCCTATGCTGCCCGTCTCGTCATAAGCGGCGGCAAACTTCTTAGAAAGCATGCGATAGACTTGGTCGGCCTTATCGGACAATTTTTTCTGGAGCGGAAGCACCGCGACCTTAACGGGCGCGAGCGCGGGATGAAACTTTAATATAGTCCTTATTTCGCCGTCTTCAAGCGTTTCCTCGCAATAAGCGTCGCACAAGAAAGCGAGCAAGGCTCTTTCCACGCCCAAAGAAGGCTCAACGCAATAAGGTATATATTTTTCATTGGTGACGGGATCTAAATATTCCATGCTTTCTTTTGACTTTTCTTGATGGTTTTTAAGGTCAAAATCCGTCCTGTCGGCAATGCCCCAAAGCTCGCCCCAGCCAAAAGGAAACTTATACTCAAAGTCCGTAGTCGCTACTGAATAATGCGATAGCTCTTCCTTTTTGTGGTCGCGCATCTTTAAGTTTTCAGGCTTTATATTTAAACCTATAAGCCAATCGTAACAAAAGTTTTTCCAATATTCAAACCATTCCAAGTCAGTGCCGGGCTTGCAGAAAAACTCCAATTCCATCTGCTCAAATTCCCTAGTTCTAAAAATAAAGTTGCCGGGCGTGATCTCGTTTCTAAAAGATTTGCCTATTTGGGCTATCCCAAAAGGTATTTTGGCGCGGGTAGTCCTCAAAACATTTTTAAAATTGACAAAAATACCTTGAGCGGTTTCAGGCCTTAGGTATATCGCGCTCTGGCTGTCCTCGGTCACGCCTTGAAATGTTTTAAACATCATATTAAATTTTCTAACGGGCGTAAAGTTGCTGTTGCCGCAGTCAGGGCAGGGTATTTTATTTTCTGCCACGGTCTTTCCCATTTGTTCGTCCGTCATTCCCAGCGGAGAAATATCTTTATTGTGTTTTTGCGCCCAATTTTCAATCAAGTGGTCGGCACGGTGTCTTGTGCGGCAAACTTTGCAATCCATCAGCGGATCGGTAAAATTACTTAAATGTCCGCTGGCTTCCCACGCTAGGGGATTCATCAAAATAGCGCAGTCAACGCCTATATTATAAGGGGATTCTTGCACAAACTTTTTCCACCAAGCTCTCTTGATGTTGTTTTTTAGTTCCACGCCCAAAGGCCCAAAGTCCCAAGTATTAGCTAAGCCGCCATATATTTCGCTGCCCGCAAAAATAAAACCTCTATTTTTGCAAAGAGCCACAAGCTTATCCATAGTCACGGCGTTGTCCATAAATATACCACTCCAAAAAAAATTAATTATTTTTTTAAGTCTATTGTCAATATATTTTTATGTCAAGCGTTTTTCAAACCGCCTTAAAATTTATACGGCTTATGAACACATTATTTTTGACTGAATATAATGGAAATAGAAATGGTCAAACACACATTTCAATACTATAGAGGAGGATTTAAGAATGAGTTTTGGCGATTATGGCGGAGGCTTTGGCGGATGCGGATGCGGATTTGGCAAATTTGGCGGCTGTGAGGACATCTTCTGCATCTTATTGTTGTTATGCTTATGCGGCGGCAAAGGCAAAGACAGATGTGGATGCGATATAGACATCTGTGAATTGATTTTCATTATAATTATACTTCAATGCTTGTGTGGCTGCGGAAAAAAATGCTGCTAAAAAGCGCTCCTTAAATTGACGGGCAAACTTTTTGTTACATACAAAAGATGACTGCCCAAACCTAAAAGCAGGGGATTTTTATGTCCCTGCTTTTATTTTTTTGCATAAATAATACATAAATAATAATTAAAACAACTCAATCTATTGTTGTATATAAATGACAATTTTGATATAATTATGCAATAAATAGGATGCACCTGGGTTTTTTAGGGCATCACTAAAACAAATAAAAAATAAAAAAGTATGGCATCTAAGATTTTAGAGCCAAAACGGAGGTTTTTTATGAAACAAAGATCATTATCAGCCGACATTGCGTTATACGCGATATTTACCGCATTGCTTGCGGCGTTTTTGTTTTTGCCCTATGTCTTTTTGATACCGTTAATAATAATGGTAATCTTTATGGACTTTAAGGCGTCTGTATACATTAGCGTCGCTTTTGGCTTGATTTCTATTACCTACGCATTCTTTATGGGCTCGTTATTTGTAGCCGCGGCGTTTAGACAATATCCGCTTATAGCGATAATCCCTAGATTGTTTGTAGGCCCTGCGGCATATGGGGCTAAGATATTGCTAAAAAAAATAACCAAAAACAGCGACAATTTCTTTTTGCGCGAAATATTGCCTTATAGTATAATAGGCGCTGTCGCCACTTTGACCAATACGATTTTGGTAGTCGGCTCGTTTGCGGTATTTGCCATGGATTTTGTCGGTCCAAACGGCGTTATGATGTCTTTGGCGATAGGCGAAATGATAATCGCAGGCTCAATAGAACTTGCCATAGCTATTGTCGTTACTCCGGCTATTGTATTGGCGCTAAAGAAGGCGGACAAAAATAATTTTTTAAATTTGGAAGAAGCATAAGAAAGGAGAAAAATGGTTTTAGTAATTGACATAGGAAACACAAACGTAAAGCTCGGCATTTTTAAGGATAACTTCTTGATGGCAAGCGGCAGAATTGCCACGCATTATCGCAGAACTTCGGACGAATACGGGCTTTTGGTTACAAACCTTATAGAAGCGAATAATCTTTCAAAAAAAGACATAACGGGAATTATTATATCCAGCGTTATACCCGACCTTAACTACACCTTTGAGCATATGTGCGATTTTTATTTTGGGATAACTCCGTTGGTTTTGGGGGCGGGCGTAAAAACCGGGCTTAATATAAAATACGATAATCCAAAAGATGTGGGCAGCGACCGCATAGCTATTTGCGTCGCTGCCATGAAAGAATACGGCAAACCGCTAATCGTCGTGGATTTTGGCACTGCGACCACAGTTAATGTAATTGGTAGGGATAACGAATTTTTGGGCGGCTTGATTTGCCCCGGGATCAAGACTTCCCTTAATAGTTTAGCCGAAAGCACGGCAAAACTGCCCAAGATAGAATTGGTAACGCCCAAAAGCGTAATAGGGAAAAGCACGGTTACTAATATGCAATCAGGCATGTTTTATGGTTTTGTGGGCTTGCTGGAGCATATCATAAAGAAAATAAAAGAAGAAGAAAATCTTCAAGACGCCAAGGTTATCGCGACTGGCGGGCTGAGCGAGTATGTTGTCAAAGGCACTAATGTAATTGACCGCATTGACAGGAGATTGTCTTTAAAAGGGCTTAATTATATTTATCAAATGAACGACCCTACCGTCGCAAAATAATAAATGAGGAGATGTTATGAAAAAAGTCAGCATAGGCATTTTGGGGCTTGGAACAGTAGGCGGAGGCGCTTATCGGATTTTGACGCAAAACCATGAAAGCATTTTGCGCAAAGAAAACCTTGATTTGCAAGTTGTCAAAGTTTTGGAAAAATCGCCTCAAATCGCCATACAAAAAGGCGTGCCCAAAGACAAAATCGCCGCCAGCATAGACGATATAACTTCCAATCCCGAGATAGACATTGTAGTGGAGGTTATAGGCGGGATAGAGCCCGCAAAATCTTTTATTGAAAGGTGTCTTATCTCAGGCAAACATGTGGTCACCGCAAACAAAGAACTTATTTCAAAACATTGGCGCGAATTAGAACAAATCGCCCAAAAACATAACAAGGGCCTATATTTTGAAGCTAGTTGTTTGGGCGGCGTGCCAATTATAAGGTCTATCGTAGAGGGCATGCAAGCAAACAATATAATTGAAATAGCCGGCATTTTTAACGGAACAACCAACTATATTTTGACCAAAATGAGCGAAGAAAATATGAGCTATGCCGACGCCTTGGCCGAGGCGCAAAAGCTTGGCTATGCCGAGGCCGACCCCACAAGCGACGTGGAAGGCTACGACGCTATGTATAAACTCAATATTTTGTCAACCTTGGCTTTTAGAAAGCAAATCCCGCTTGAGAGCATTTATAGGGAAGGCATTACCAAGATAACCAAGACGGACATCCAAAGCGGCAAAGAATTAGGCTACACAATCAAATTATTGGCGATAGCTAGACTATATAACAATTCTTTGGAAGTTAGGGTTCACCCAACATTCGTGCCCGAAAAGCATCCTTTGGCAAATGTAAGGGATTCTTTTAACGCCGTATATTTAGTCGGCAATTATGTGGGCGAGATAATGCTTTATGGAAGAGGCGCGGGCGATTTGCCCACGGGCAGCGCCATTGTAAGCGATATAATTTATTGCGCCCATCAAGACAAACCCCGTTATATAAAATTTGATAGGGAACTAAACGACATTAAGCTGGTCACTGATTTTAAGTCCAAGTATTATATGGTGCTAAATTGCGCGGACAAACCCGGAGTTTTGGCGCAAACGGCGGCGGTATTGGGCAGCAACCAAGTTAGCATTGACAGCGTAATACAAAAAGGCAAACATAAAGAGTTCGCAAGGGTTGTGTTCTTGACCCACAAAACTTCGGAATTGTCTATGAAAAAGGCGTTAAAAGAGCTGGAAAGATTAAAGGTTGTTGATAGCATAGAAAGCGTTATAAGAGTGCTAGATTAAGATAATTTACATATTTTGCCAAAAAAAGTAAAATAATAAGGTAATAAAAGCAAACCAAATTAAAAAAATATTTGGGAACAATCATGGCAAAATATGGACAAGTTAAGAGTTTTAGTTTGACAAATGAATTTAATTAATGTATATTTTATCTGTTAAACTAAAAAGACGCTTTGGCTGTAATTAAGGAGATTACAACATGAGAAAATTACGCAGACTTATTATATCATTTTTGATTTTGATAATGAGTTTGGCGCTATTATCGGGAAATTTGATGACGGTATTAGCTGCCGACACCGGCATAATACAACCCGTTACCATAGGCAAATTACCCAAAGAGGGAGCGGTAGGGCAAGAAATAGATTTGGGCTCCCTGCAAAATTGCGTTGTAAGAGTCAAGGACCCCTTGGGTAACGACATTGAATTAACCGATAGCAAATTTACCCCTACGAAAGCAGGATATTATAACGTTAATGTTTACGCCGCGGACGGTGGTGTTTTTTACGAAGGCTTCAAAATAAATGTCGCCGTAGATGACGCGGTTATTTTAATTCCTTATAACGGCGCCGAAATCCCCACATACATAAATACAGGCTCGGACATCAAAATACCAAAGGCCTCAATGGTCGTCTATGACGAAGACGGCAAAATTGACCAAGAAAAAACAGACGAACTCAATTATGATATAGAATATATCGTAACCGACCCAGAAGGCAACAATACTGTTTTGACCGCGACAGAAGACGATTATTTGACTTATAGCGGCGACAAGACCAATACTTCGGGCAGTTATATTGTTAGATATAAGGCTTCTACCAATAATAACGCTGTCGTAAAGTCAACCGACTTTATAGTCAATGTTCAAGAAGGTTTTGAAGACACCGAAAAGCCCGAGTTAAAAATTTCGGGCATTCCCAACTCAGCTCCTCAAAGAGTCAAATTAACCCTTCCCAAAGCGACAGCTACTGACAACAAAGACGAAAAAGTAAAAATTACTATTACTGTAAAAGACAGCGACGGCCAAAATGTTTTGGAAGTGGACGATTCCGACCCCAAAAACTTGGTTTTGGGAACGGAAGAGGTGGTTTTTGATAATGACAATAATAGGTCATTCTATCCTTGGAAATCTGGCCCTTACAATGTAATATATGCAGCCACAGACGATAGCGGCAATACCGTGGAATCAACTTATATCATTAATATTTCGGACACCCGCGCGCCTGTAATTGAGCTAAACGAAGATAAAATACCCGATTCTTGGGCAATTAATGTTGAAAACGCTTCAGGCAAACTGACAGGCGACGCGCGCTTTTTGGTCGTGCCCAAACCTGAAGTATGGGACAATGTTACCCCGCAAGAAGATATTGCGCTTTATTTCTCGGTAAAAAACTCTTCGGGCCAATTTATATATGACTCAAAAGAAGAAAACCAATCCTCACCACTTTATAAAGAAGAATTTATAGACGAAGACGACGATAACTATTATCTTAATTTTAATGTATTAACTGTCAAAACCGGCACATTTACTTTAACTTTCACGGCAAGAGATCGAGACGCCAACGGAAAGTTAAAAAATTCTTCTTACAAAGCTATATCCATTCAAATTAAAGAAGAACTAAAAGACACCGATCATCCGTTGCTTCAAGTAACCAATATTCCTCAATATATAATGTCGGGCGACAAATTTAAAAAACCCGCCCTAATCCCTTACGACAAAACCTCTAAGGTTATCCTTGAGGAAACATATGAATTTATAAATGAAGACGATGAAACCATAGAATTTGACTTTGAAGATAAAGATTATTTTATACCTGAGACAGCTGGTCAAATAAAAATAACCGTCAAAGTCCAAGACAGCTTAGGCAACAAAGCGCTAGACAAGGACGGAAACGAAGTAGATTCTTTGACTTATACGGTTGATGTTTACTCTGAGGTTATTGATACCAACGCGCCTGCATTTAAGGCGGATTCAAAATGGGTAGACGCCGATAATCCCGAAACATCGTTGTTTATTGACGATGAAGGCGATTTGGTTCAAAGAACTATTTTCTACAATGACGCGGATTCTAAAGTTGTTACCGTTGCCAATATAACAATAGAGTCGGCTTCAGAGGAGTATGACTTTATAGGCTATGAAGTAATTGTAAGAGAACCCGGTAAAAAAACCATTGACGAAACAGATTACGAAGGCGTAGGCCAAAAGCTCAACACAACGGTAAAAAGCAAAGTTCAATTTAATGAAGGAACGAACAAATGGGAGCTTGTATTAGAAAAAATCTCATTTGAAGTTCAAAAAGAAGGCAGACATTCGCTAACAATTAGAGCGTTCAATATAAGCGGAGCTTCCACTCTTGCGACTGTTACATTTGATGTTGAAAAGTCAACTGCGGCAGGCTCCTCTAGCTCAAACGGCGGCGGCAGCGTTTACGCGCTTTCTAGCGCCGCTACCATTCCTTCGGAATTGGAGTTTGGAGAGCCTTTCACCTTGCCATTGGAAGACCGCGAAGGCAACAAATATATAACAAGAGAAATCAAAGGTCCCGCATATGAGATTATGGGCAATGTCTTTACGCCCAAAGCAATAGGTCAATTTACAATAAGTTTAACTACCGAAAATGGCGAAGAGATGAAAGCCACCTTCACATGCGTGGATACCAAATCCCCCGAATTTAAGCTGTTGGGCGAAGTTCCTTCTTACAGCAAAAAATATGACAAAGACAATAACCCCGACGCGTTCATTATTATTCCCGAAGTATCCATTATAGATAAGGGAACGCTCAAAGAATACAGCGTAAAGGTTGTTGACAATAACGGTCAAGTAGTGCATTTGGAAACCAAGGATGGCAAAGAAGGCTTTGTTCCCCGCGTTGACGGAACATATACTATTACCTATACGATTCAGGACGCGGCTAATACGGCGACATACACTTTGACTATCAAGGTAGGCGATTTAATTAAGCCGACAATCATTGATGTTTCCAAGATAGAGCCTTCGGCGACCAAGTTCAAGCAAAACGACAAACTATATGTCAAAGAGCTTAATAAGGATAATGTTTCGGATAATGTTACCAAAGCCGAAGACTTGACAATAACCAGAACATTATACGGGACTAACGGCAACGCCATATCGGTTGACCGCGATGACAAAAACCAAGAATATTATACTCTTAAAGACGCAGGAACTTATACTTTGACATACACGGTAAAAGACGAAGCGGGCAATGTTTACACCAAAGAGTTTAAAATAACCGTGACAGGCGAAGGAAAAACCCCGTTCAATTATCAGATACTGTCAACGGTATTGATTATAACCGCTGTAGTATTAATCGTCGGCGTTGGAGTATATTTCTTCAGGTTCAGAAAAATAAAAGAAAGCTAATTTTAAAACTCAAAACAAAAACTATAAAGGGCTGGATTTTTTCAGCCCTTTTTTATAATTGTGACCAAAACTTCTAACTGCGAGTTTAGACTAAGACTGTTAAGATGTGATATAATGTAATTTATACTAAAGACTATACAGGTGCGCTATGTATGACATTGCAATAATCGGAGCAGGGGTAATCGGATGTTCAATCGCCAAAGAATTAGCCGAGTATGATATAAAGCTTGCCGTTTTAGAACAAAATATAGATGTCGCGATGGCGGCGACAGGCGCGAACAGCGGAATCTTGCACGCGGGACATGACTGCGAAACTGGGACATTAATGGCCCGTTTTAATGTTGAAGGCAATCTGATGTTTGACCAGATATGTCAAGACTTGGATGTTCCTTATAAGCGTTGCGGGTCTTTGGTTTTGGCCTTTAGTCAAGAAGAAATCAACAAAATAGAAATTTTAAAAACAAGAGGCATTAATAACGGCCTTAAGGAAATAAAGATTATCAAAAAAGACAAGATATATAAGCTAGAATCCAACATCAATCAAGGCGTTATCGCGGCGTTGTGGACGCCCACAGCGGGAATAATCAACCCTTACGAGCTAAATGTGGCACTTATGGAAATATCCAAAGCCAACGGCGCGGAGTATTTATTTCAGTTTTGCGTGGACGATATTAAGATTATACATTCCGATAAAGAACAATATTTTGAGGTTTTTTCTTCAAAAGGCGACAAAATCAAAGCGCGAAGCATTATAAACTGCGCGGGAGTTTATGCCGACAAAATCGCCTCATTGGTAGGCGACAACAGTTTTTCAATAACCGCCCGAAGAGGCGAATATATTATTTTTGACCGTCCTTCTCCCGTAAACCGCCCTGTTTTCCAGGTGCCCACCAAAATGGGTAAGGGCGTTTTAGTTTCGCCTACCGTGGACGGCAATTTTTTTATTGGCCCGTCGGCGCAAGACATAGAGGATAAATCCGACAAATCGGTTACTTTAGAAGGCATGCGGGCGATAAAAGCGGCGGCCGCCAAAACCATGAAAGATTTGCCTTATAACCGTCAGATTAGCATATTTTCTGGGCTTAGGGCCATACCCAGCGTCCAAGATTTTGTCATTGGAGAGGCTATCCCCAATTTTTATAACGCTGCGGGCATTTGTTCCCCGGGACTTACGGGCGCGCCCGCCATAGCCAGATATTTATGTCGGGAAATTTGCCAAAAATACGGCTTCAAAAAGAAAAAGTCTTTTGTAACCAAAAGACAAAGAATAATAAACTTCAAGTCAGCGTCCAACCAGCAAAAAGTAGAGCTTATCAAAAAGGACAAAAGATATTCCAACGTAATATGCCGCTGCGAAGTCATAACGGAAGCCGAGATAGCCGAAGCGATAAGGCGGGGCGCTACGACGGTTGACGGCGTAAAAAGGCGCACAAGGGCGACCATGGGAAGATGCCAAGGGTCTTTTTGCATGCCTAAGATTTTAGAAATAATGTCAAAAGAGTTAAATATAAAAATGCAAGATATAACTAAATTTGGCGGCAATTCTTACATAATTTCTAGCGATATTCGGGGCGAAGGCTATGATAAGAAAAGCTGATGTTTGCGTAATCGGCGGAGGGCCGGCGGGCATTGAAGCCGCTAAAGAGGCAAGATGTTACGGCGCAAAAAAAGTTATTATACTAGAGAGGGAAAAAGAGCTAGGCGGGATATTAAACCAGTGTATTCATGTCGGTTTTGGTCAAAAATTATTTAAAGAAGAGCTTACCGGCCCGGAATACGCCCAAAAGATTGCGCAGGATTTGCATGGCGATATTGAAGTGTTTAACGACACTTATGTGTTAAGCGTAGATAGCAATCTTTTGGTTACCGCTATAAGCCAAAACTTAGGTCTTGTGGAAATTCAAGCCGGCGCCATTGTTTTGGCAATGGGATGCCGAGAAAAACCGCGAGGCGCCCTTGAAATAGGCGGCGCGCGCCCAAGCGGCATATTCACCGCAGGCACGGCGCAGCGGCTTTTAAAACTTTATGGAAAGCTTGTGGGCAAAAATATAGTCATAATGGGCACATATGACTTAGGGCTGATTATGGCAAGGCGGTTTACATACGAAGGCGCCAAAGTTATAATGGTAGTAGAGTCCAGGTCGTATTATATGGGGCTTTCGCGCAATGTTGCCGAATGCATCAATGACCTTAATATCCCCATGCTGCTTAATACCAAGGTAATTGAGGTTTTGGGCAAAGAAAGGTTGCAAGCCGTCAAAATCGCGCCCGTGGACCAATACGGCAATATTAACTATGAACAATCAAGAATAGTAGAGTGCGACACTTTGGTGCTGTCGGCGGGGCTTGTTCCCGAAAACGAACTAGCCCAAAACGCGGGCGTAGTAATAAATTTCGCGAGCGGCGGGGCCGTAACTGACCAATATTGCCAAACATCCGTTAAGGGCATCTACGCGTGCGGCAATGTTTTGTATGTTCATGACTTGGCGGACCAAGTTACCGACGAGGCAAAAATAGCAGGATTGGGCGCGGCGCGATATGCCATGGACGGCTTTTATCATAATAAGCCCAAATTTTTGGTCAAAAGCGCGGGTTATACCAAATACACTATGCCTTGCGTCATCCAAAAGACAAAAGACCCGATTAAACTTTATGTCCGAGTAAAACAAGCCCTAAAACCCGCGTTTATAAGCGTAAAATGCGGCGGCAGGGAAATCTATCATAAAAATTATGGTATTTTGATACATGGCGAGATGCAGCCCATAATTCTAAACGGCAAGGATATAGACGGGGACATAGAAGTATTATCAGGAGAAAGAACATGACCCAATATGTTTGTATAAAATGTCCGTTAAGTTGCAAGCTCAAGATAAAGAAGCAAAAAGACGAGATAATGGTTTGGGGCAATAATTGCGCTAAGGGCGAGCTTTTTGCTAAGCAAGAGTTTTTGGCGCCCAAAAGAACTGTAACATCCCTTATAAAAATTATTAACGGGGATAAACCCGTGTTGCCCGTCAAGACCAGCGCGCCCGTGCCTAAAGAAAAAGTTGATAAAGTGCTTAAAATAATCTCGCAAATAACAATACAAGCGCCCGTAAAAATAGGCGATATTGTTTATAAAAATATATACGAAGAAGTTGATTTGGTCGCGACCGCCAATGTTCAAAATATTAAAATAGCTAGAGATTGATTACATAATTTTATTAAGGAGATTTTAAAAATGCAAGACCAAATCAAAACTTCCAAAATTACTTTGCCCAAATATACCAAAGGCGAAGAGATTTTCAATTGGATAGGGCATTGCGTGGGCGCCGCGCTGTCAATCGCCGCTTTGGTTATATGCGTGGTATTTGCCGCTTTATCTAACGAGTTAAGGGCTTGGAAAGTGGTAAGCTGCGCTGTTTACGGCGCGACATTGATAATTTTATACACTATGTCAACGCTATATCACGCGTTGCCCCCGGGGCGAGCCAAAAAAGCGTTAAGAATAATAGACCATTGCTCAGTCAGCCTGTTGATAGCGGGAACTTATACGCCATATACTTTGGTGACATTAAGGGATTACAGCAACGGCTGGGGCTGGACGATTTTTGGGATTGTATGGGGCGCAGCCATTCTGTCTATGGTATTGACTTCTATCAACCTAAAAAAATACGAAAAGATTAATTTAATTTGCTATTTGATTATGGGTTGGTGCATAGTCATCGCTATTGTGCCTTTGTTTAAGAGCAATCTTCAATCAGGCGGATTTTTGCTGTTGCTATTAGGCGGAGTGTTATATACTTTGGGCGCGGTGATTTACATTTTGGGCAAAAAATTAAAACTAAAATATATGCACGCCATATGGCATCTTTTTGTACTTGGCGGCAGTATTTTGCAGTTTTTTTCAATATTATTTTATGTTATTTAAAAAATGAATCTTATTGATATAAAAGGGTTGGGCGAAAAAAGGCTCAAGATTTTAAACGACGCGGGCATATATGACATAAAAGATCTTTGCGCCTTTTTTCCCAAAAAATATTTTGATACGACGCTTATAAGCGCCGATTTATGCGAAAACGGCGAACACGCGTTGCTTAAAGCCAAAGTATGCGACAAGCCCGTAACCAAATACGCGCGAAAAGGCTTTAATTACACAATAATACCGTGCAAATGCGCATTGTCGGGCGTTAATTTTAAGGTTATTTTTTATAACCGCCCTTATTTATCCAAAACAATAAAACAAGATGAATATCTAATTTTGGGTCAAATATCTATCAGCAATACGCTTACAATCCTTAATCCCGTTATGGAACTTGCCCATGCGCCCAAACAACTAAAAGGTATTATTACAATATACAATTCAATAAAAGGCATCCCAAATAATATTTTAAGACAAGCGATATCTTTGGCGTTGAAAAAGTTAGAAATTAAATCAATCTTGCCCATTCAAGACCGTCAAGCGTTGGGACTGATTGACTTAAAACAAGCGTATCAAATATTGCATTTTCCCAAGGATTTGGCGCAAAAAGACATCGCCGCCAAAACCGTGGCGATAGAGGAATTGACCAAAGCTTTATCTGTTTTTTGGATGAAAAAAAATTACGGCCAAAGAATTAGGCCGTTTGAATATCAAGATGTTCGGGATAAGATTAATCAAAAAATTAAACAATTGCCATTTGAATTAACCCAAGACCAAAATACGGCTTTGCGGGAAATTCTTGGGGATTTATTGCGTCCTCAGGCAATGAACAGATTGCTTCAAGGCGATGTAGGCTCAGGCAAAAGCATAGTCGCGTTTTTGGCGTTGTATTTTGCGGTTCTAAACGGCTATCAAGGCATTATGATGGCCCCAACCGAGATTTTGGCGCGCCAGCATTATATCAATCTAAAAGATTTGTTTCCTGAAATTAATATTGTTTTTTTATCCTCAGGCTTAAGCGTAAGAGAAAAAGAACAAGCGCTTGAAGAAATTAAAACAAACGCCCAGATAATTGTCGGCACTCATAGCCTTTTTCAAGAAAGCGTGGCTTTTAAAAATCCAGCCCTGGAGGTCATTGACGAGCAACAAAGGTTTGGCGTATCCCAAAGAAAAGCCTTGGAAGATAAGGGCGGCGTTATAGATATTTTGCTTTTGTCCGCGACGCCTATTCCTAGGACATTATCTTTGGTTTTATACGGCGATTTGGACATAAGTCAAATCAAGACCAATCCAAAACAAAGAGCGGGCGTAATTACCAATTTTGTTCCCGAGAAAAAGCTTAGGGATATGTATCAATACATAATAAAAAAAGCCAAAGAAGGCGTTCAAACATACATCGTTGCGCCCAAAATAGAAAATACGGAAATAGACGATCTGTCTGTTGAGTCTTTATACGGTATCCTAAAAAGAAAACTCAATGGGCTTAAGGTCGGGTTTATACACGGGAAGCTAAAAGAACGCCAAAAAGACGAAATAATGCAAGCCTTCAAAGACCAAAAGATTGATATTTTGGTATCCACAACTGTTATTGAAGTCGGCATAGATGTGCCCGCCGCCGCGATAATGGTCATTTTTGACGCGCATAGATTTGGCCTTTCCCAATTGCATCAATTAAGGGGAAGAGTAGGGCGCGGTAAAACCAAAGGCTATTGCTTTTTGGTTGCCAATACCAAAAACCCCGAATCCTTAGAAAGACTTACGGTTTTTAAAAATAACGATGACGGTTTTTATCTGGCCGAATATGATATGAATATAAGAGGCGTGGGGGATTTTTTGGGCGTAAGACAACACGGCCTTGGAGGCGTGTTTAATAATTTGACCATAAAGCCCGAATGGATAAACTCAGCTAAACAATTATCGGCCAAAATCTTGGAGCAAGGCAATAAGGATAGTATCCTAGAATATATAGACTCATTAGGCTATCATTATAAACAAATATTAAAAAATGTGACCCTAAATTAAAAATATATATAAATTTTTCATATAAATTATTTGACTAAATCTAAAATATTATATATAATTACGCTAATGCATTAATGCGTTAAAGCATTAAAGCGAAATATTTTTTTAAGGAAATACGATGTAATGTCATATAAAAAAAGTTTATTGCCAATAGGCGTTTGGGATTATTTGCCTGACGAGTGTTATATAAAAAGCAAAATAGAGCAAAAAATAGCCAAAACGCTCCAATCAAGCGGATATCAAAAAATTGAGCCGCCTACTTTTGAATACATTGATACATTCAACTATAATAATAATTCCTCGCACCTTGAAAAAGTATTCAAGCTTATGGACTTTGACGGGCGCGTGCTCGCGCTAAGAGCCGACCCCACCTTGCAGATAACAAGAATAGCGGCGACCAAACTATCCCCAGGCGTCAATAGATTGTTTTATATTCTTAATTCTTATGAATACTCCAATGTCCAGACCCAGACCTCTCGGACCAGGGAATTTGCCCAAGCCGGCGTGGAGCTTATCGGCGTTAAGGGCAGTTTGGCGGATTCTGAGGTCTTGGCAATGGCCATAGAATGCCTTATCGCGTGCGGTTTAGACAACTTCAAGATAGAAATAGGGCAAGTGGATTATTTTTTGGGTATAATGACCTCATACGGACTGGACCAAGCGACCATAGAAAAAGTAAGGGAGCGCATTAACAACAAAGACTTGGCGGGCGTCAAAACAATACTTCAAACCAAAGATTTGGCAGAAGATGTTTTGCAAAATATTTTGGCGATACCAAACTTGTTTGGCGGCGTTGAGGTGTTAAAAAGAGCCCAAGCGATTGCCAATAACCCCAAATCAGCTAACGCGCTAAAAAACATTCAAGAGATTTTTGAATATCTCAATGATTGCGGCTATTCAAAATATGTTTCAATTGATTTGGGAATGTTGCCTCATCTTAGCTATTATTCGGGAATAATTTTTAGGGGCATGACCGACAGCGTGGGCGCGGCTATATTGGAAGGGGGAAGATATGATAATTTGAGCGCGTATTTTGGCGCGGATAACCCTTCTGTCGGTTTCGCCATCGGCATAAAAAGGCTGATGACCGCCATTGAAAAGACAAAAGGCTTTGGTCCGCCCAAATCGTCGGATTACGCATATATGGTCTTGGACGGCTGCGAAGCGCAAGCCTTTAAGATTGTCTCGGAATACAAGTCAAAAGGCTTTTGGATAGAACGAGCTTATACCCAAAACGAATCCGAGCTTATAAAATACTGCAAGGATAAAAATATCAAAAAATACCTTATTATCTCAAAAGACGGCAAAAAGGAAAGCGTATTATGATTAAGTTAACCATAGCGCTGCCTAAAGGAAGGCTTAGCGAAAAAGCGCTTGAATTAATAGAAAAATGCGGTATTTCTTTAAACGAGGCTTTGGACGACAGAAAGCTTATCGCGTATGACAAAAACAACGAATACAGATTTTTATATGTAAAGCCTGCAGATGTGCCCACCTATGTGGAGCGGGGAACCGCGGACATAGGCATAGCCGGAAAAGATACAATAATGGAAGAGGGCAAGGATATTTACGAGCTATTGGACTTAAAAATCGGAAAATGCAAACTATGCATAGCCGGCAAAAGCCCAGAAGTTATGCGCGATGTCTATTCTTTGAGGGTGGCGACCAAGTATCCGAATATAGCCAGGCAATATTTCGTAAGCAAATTTATATCGCCCGATATAATAGAGCTAAAAGGTTCCGTAGAGCTTGCGCCCATTACCGATTTGAGCGATGTTATTTTGGATATTGTTGAAAGCGGCGAGACTTTAAGGTCTAACGGGCTAAAAGTTTTGGAAGAAGTCGCCGACATATCCGCCAGACTTATCGCCAATAAGGTGAGCTTTAAGACAAAATATGATATTATTAATCCGTTGATAAAATCTTTGGAGCAATTGGTAGGTGGATTATGATTAAAATTGTAACCGACTTCAAGAGCGAACTAAAAGAAATCAAAAAAGCGCGGCAATTGGTTTTGGACGGCGATATCGCCCAAAAAGTGCGCGAGATTGTCCGCGATGTAAAAGAAAACGGCGATAAGGCGCTGTTTAGATATACCAAAGAATACGACGGCGTGGAATTGAACCAATCAAATATAGAAGTCACAGAAGCCGAAATTAAAGAAGCCTATCAAAATGTTGACAGCCGAACATTGTCGTCATTGAGGCTTGCTATAAAAAATATTTCAAGCTATCAAGACGACATTATGAAAAAAATCTTAAAAAGCGCGTACCTTAACAAACGCGGCCTAATGGTAAGGGCTGTTGAAAACGCAGGAATCTATGTTCCGGGCGGTATCGCGCCTTATCCTTCGTCCGTGTTGATGTGCGCTATTCCCGCGGTATCGGCGGGCGTCCGCCAAATAATTATGGTAACTCCCGCCAAAGAAAAGATTCACCCTTTGATTTTGGTCGCGGCGGCCGAATGCGGCGTGGACAGGATTTTTAAGGCAGGCGGCGCGCAGGCCATTGCCGCTTTAGCTTATGGCACTGAAACCATTCCCAAAGCGGACGTGATAGCGGGACCGGGCAATATTTATGTGACATTGGCCAAAAAAGAAGTTTACGGAGCTGTCGGCATAGACATGCGCGCGGGCCCGTCGGAGATATTGATTATAGCCGACAAAACCGCAAGGGCTGATTATATAGCTTGCGATATGCTGTCCCAAGCCGAACATGATCCTCAAGCGGCCAGCTATCTAATAACCAATAGTCAA